>NZ_JBNPXI010000033.1:0-39441 GCF_050433385.1 Brassicibacter mesophilus | reverse complement strand
AATTCAATTTTACCATAATCAGGTGAGGAGTTATATATTTTTATGCAAGAAAAAACCCCGTAATTATACGGGTTGTGGCGTTTCGCAAACGTCTAAAGATTATATAAGAGAGAGGAGTTGACTTTAAATACTATAGATTTAGATTTTAATGAAGAAAGGATTGATAATATTTCTGACATGACTGTAGACTTCATAGAGGAAATTACTGAGCCTAAGGATATTGATTTTACAGAGATATTTACAAACCAAGACTTAATCTCTTATATGAATAGCTTAACTGATAAGCAAAGAGAAATATTATTTCTAAAATATGTTAAAGAATTAGAGGAAAAAGAAATAGCGGCAAGGCTTGATATTTCTATTCAAGCAGTTAATAAAACTAAGAAAGTAGCTGTTTATAAAATAAAAAGACAGTTAGGAGGTGCAAGAAAATAATGGAATATTTTAAAGAGTTAATAGGTACGGTAGGATTTCCAATTGCAGTATCAGCATTTTTACTGGTTAGAATAGAAAAAAAGCTTGACCAACTTAACAATACACTTATAGATTTAATGGAAGCGTTCTTAAAACAAGGTAATTTAGGGTGATAAAGCCATGAGTGATACTGAATTTAAAAATTTATTTGAGGCTGCTCAGAAAGGAGATATAAAGTCTTTAGAAACATTGATTGATATGTTTACGCCTTCTATACGTAAACAAAGCTTTGTTAATGGTAAACTAGATAGTGATTGCCAACAAGAACTTACTTTAAGACTTATTAACTGTATTAGAAATTTTAACTTTGATACTAAAAAAGATATTTCTGACTATTTGAACATTGATGATGAATAGTATTGCAGTGGGGTGTGACCCCACTTTTTTTATGATTATATTTATTTTTATGTACTATTATGTATTGAGTTTGTGAGGATATGATTCTGTTAACAGCTACTACCCTTATGGAGTTACAAACCAAATATAGTATTTATTTTCACAATTAAAATGAATTGATATAATGTACTTATACATAATAAAACAGTATTCCCGCCTAAAGAATGAAAGGGTGATTATGATTAAAAAGATAATTAGTTGAGTTATTTTTATTGTTATCGGCATATCTAGGGGGACATTTGAAGAACTTGTACTGTAAGAATATGAAAATGAGGCTAGAGAAAAGGTATCTAATGAAGTAGGAATAAGGAAAATTTCATTAAATAGAGATTTGAAGTGAAAGGAGATTTAGGAATAGATTATATAATGGTGATTTAAGGAGTGAAACATTAATGAGTACAAAAATGATTAGACTTCATTTTAATATTAAAAGAGCAATTGAATATTTAACTATATTCCTTATGATATTATTCTTTTTATTAGGTTGTACAAATAAGCATTTATCAGACTCAAAAGGAATTAAAGGTTCTTTTAGTGACTTTGTATTACCTTATTATTCAAGTGAACAGTTTGATAACGTAAATATAGAGAAACTTGTAGGCAATAAATATATTGTGAAATTTAGTAATGACAACGAAAAAATTACAAGTGAATTTTTGAATTATTTTAGACAACTTCAATTAGAAAAGGTAGAATATAAGGATTTTCCAGAAACTACATTTTTAAAAGAAGTATATGAAGTTAATTTTAAAAACAAAGAAACATATGCAAAAATGAAAATTCAAATTTTTGATAAAACATATATTGATGTTATAAATTTTACTCATGAAAAGATAACTGATAAAAAAAGAAACATGGTAACTTATAAGCGAAAAATAGATTCACAAACATATAAAATATGTAATTCAGAATTAGATTTTGAATATATCGAAGATGTTTTTAGTTCATTAGACTCAAAAAAAGAATAATTACAGACTCTGTAAATAAAATAAGCTGAGGTAAGTAAACACCTCAGCTTATTTTAAAGTGTTTATTTTATTATGCAGCTATCCACCCCAGAAGTATGAACAGCAATAAGAGTTACATCTGTTGGTATAGTTGCTGTTTTAATAGGACCACCTATTGATTCTCGTAAATCTGTAATTTTTCAAAAATATTATCTAAAATTTCATAGTCAATCTCTCCATTCGTGATTTCATAAATACCAAAATCTTTGTCATTACAAGATATGCTAATTCGATTACTCCCAAATGTCGTAATTATGAGTCGCCCAAATTTATCTTTTTGATAAAAAAATATATTATAAGGAGTATGTTTTTGTTTAACGATATCTGAGTTCTCCATTATTTTCGTCTTTTGTCTATCTAATGAAAATTCTTTAATATGTAATGATTTTAAGTATTCGGTGACTAAAGGCAAGTATTCATCCTTCATATCTTTTCTATAGAGACCATCTTCTGTACCTGTTATATACATCGTTAATCCATAGTGGTTGTTCTTAGTTAAATCTACCTTTGTTAATTTTGAGATTGTTGTTGATTTATTTTCATAATAGAAAATAGTGACAACTATTAAAACCGTTAATAATATTAGTAATATTACTTTATTTTTTTTCAACAAATACACTCCCTTATTTATGTTTTACAGGTATATTATAACATTTACAATTGTGTGTGTAAATATTTTACAGCCCTAGATGATAATATCATCTAGAGCTGTCTCAGCCATTAAGCTAATTTCCAACCATTTGGAGTGTGAACTGCATATATTGTTGGAGTATCATCTTGTGTTTTAAGATATCCTCCTGGCCAACCTTTTTTAGGTGGAATATATCTAGTAACTTCATTTAATTCAAACTTAGCTAAGTCATAATTAAAATCTTTGTCAGTTAAAAGAATACGAGCCTCTCTCCATAGTTTGTGAGTTTGGCTTACCAATGATAATGACATGTTATCTATACAACTAAGATAAGCACTAAGCGGATCAAGGATTTTTTCTCCTGCCTCCTTAGCTATATACCCTATTCCTTGTCCTATGATATAGTCTCCTGCTCCATCAATTAAAGGCTTGGCTGTAGAACTTGATCCCCCTGTCATTTCCGATAAAACTCTATAGGCTTCCTCTTCCAGTTGTCTAACCTGATTTGCGTTGTAAATTCTATAAACTATTGACATACATACTCTCTCCTTTTTATTATTTTATTTTGTAAGACTCTCTCTGTTGGCCAACTTATTTCGTCTTACACTATATAAAAGGACATATCTATTAAAATTTTTTTGTAACTGAAAAAATGAAAAGATATATTTTCTTATTAATAGTAGGTAGATGCATTATCGGTAAAATGCTATGTAAAAAGAACTAAAGCATTCAATCAATGATATAATTATAGTAGATTGTTTTATATATAATATAACTGATTAAAAAGGAGATGGGGTTTTGGGTTCGAAAAATGCAAATCGTTAATATTGATAAATACCTAAGTTTGTAACTTAATTCTGCTAGTATTAATTCTTTAATTATAGTAGTAATAGGATTATTAGCTTGGATATACAGATCAAACGATTTGTATGTATTTTCTACAATTATGTTGTTTCATATTATAAATTACATATTTAGATTCTTTACTCAAAAAAAGGATATATAATATACAAATAAATTAAATAAATAATGAAGGAATATGATTTCTATTGACGAAATATATTATAAGTTTAAATATAAAACGATAGAGATATTTTTACTAAGTAAAAGGAGATGTGGGGCATGTCAAAAGTTATTGCAATTTTCAATCAAAAAGGTGGAGTAGGAAAGACAACAACAAATGTAAATCTTAGTGCATGTCTAGCTAAAAAAGGTAAAAAAACACTAGTCGTAGACATTGACCCACAAGGTAATACAACTAGTGGATTTGGAATAAATAAAAAAGAACTGACTTTATCAATATATGATGTATTAATTAATGGAATAAATGCCAAGGAAGCCGTAATAAATACTAGTATTGAAAACTTGCTTATAATACCTTCTAACGTAGAGCTTGCTGGAGCTGAAATAGAGCTTACAAAGCATGATGATAGAGAACTTGCACTAAAGAAAGCTATTGAAGATATCAAAGAAGACTATGACTATATATTTGTTGACTGTCCACCTTCATTAGGATTATTAACTATAAACTCATTAGTTGCAGTAGATAGCGTACTAATACCTATTCAATGTGAATACTATGCATTAGAGGGTGTTAGTCAGCTGATGGATACTATAAAGTTAGTAAAAAGAAGTCTTAATCCTCAGCTTGAAATAGAAGGAGTAGTACTTAGTATGTTTGATGGCAGGACAAACTTGTCAATACAGGTAGTAGATGAAGTAAAGAAATTTTTTAAGGGTAAAGTTTACACAACAATTATACCTAGAAATGTAAGGTTAGCTGAGGCACCTAGCTTTGGTATACCTATCATTGATTATGATCCTAAATCTAAAGGAGCAGAGGCTTACTTAGAGCTGGCAGAAGAATTTTTAGATTATGCAGAGGATGTGATATAGATGGCTGTGAAAAAAAGAGGCTTAGGGAAAGGTCTTTCAGCGCTTATACCGGATGAGATAGTTAATGAAGCTAAAACTGTAGTAGATGACAAAGATAAAATTATTAATATAGACATTTCTTACATAGAGCCAAATACTGAACAACCTAGAAGAGAATTTGATCAAGAAGCTATACAAGAGCTCGCACTATCAATAAAAAAGCATGGGATAATACAACCAATCATAGTAAGAAAGCAAAATAAAGGATATCAGATAGTTGCTGGTGAGAGAAGATGGCGAGCTGCAAAGGAAGCAGGATTAAAAGAGATTCCATCTATAATAAAAGAGCTTGAACAAATGGAATCTACTGAGGTTGCTTTGATTGAGAACATACAACGAGAGGATTTAAACCCCATTGAAGAAGCAATTGCATATAAAAATTTGATTGATAGATATAATGTCACACAAGAAGAGATATCCAGTATAGTTGGTAAAAGCAGATCTTACGTAGCTAATATAATAAGGTTACTAAATCTAGATGAGCAAGTAATTAAATTAATGTCAAATGGAAAACTTTCTAATGGACATGGGCGAACTTTGTTAGCATTAGCAGATAAAGAAGTTCAGCTGAAAACTGCTAATGCAATAATTGAGAATGAACTAAGTGTTAGAGAAACAGAAAGACTTGTTAAAGGTTTAATTGAAGACAACAGCGTAGAAAAGAAACAGAAGGTAAAGAAAAGAAAAGATCCTTCATTAATTGAATTTGAGGAATCATTAAGAAAAATATTAGGAACTAAGGTGCAAATAATTAAAGGAAAGAAAAAAGGTAAGATAGAGATCGAATACTATAGTGATGAAGACTTAGATAGAATACTTGAGGTTTTATCTAGATAGTGTTTCACGTGAAACACAAAAACAAGCAAGTAAACAAGGAAAAAACTTCATATTATGCTCTATTATATACAAGATATCTAATAAATACCATTAAGTATAAGATGGTATTCTGTTATAATTATAATTGATAAAGTAAGCTATACTTGATTAGAGTAAAGCTAGACAAATTTAGAGGCTATGCAATTATAGTTGACTGATATTATGATTTTAACTAGATAAATGTTCATTAGGTAAAAAACATAGTCAATTTTTATTGTTGCTAGTTATCGGAAAAATGGACTTAAGGAGCGTATGTATATGGAGGTTATAATATATCAGGTAGATGCATTTACAGAAAAGCCTTTTGGGGGTAACCCAGCAGGAGTTGTTCCTGATGCAAGAGGACTATCTGAACTACACATGCAAAGAATTGCTAATGAGATGAATTTATCTGAGACTGCCTTTGTCATTGAGAAGGATAGTAGAAATTATGAAGTAAGATTTTTTACACCAAAGTGTGAGGTCGATTTATGTGGACATGCTACTATTGCTACATTTTATGTGTTAGCCCAAAAAGGATATATTAGGAATATAGATAATGGAGTAATAACAGTACATCAATTAACTAAGGCAGGCAAGCTGCCAGTAGAGATTTATTTTAAGGATGGTAATGTAGAAAAAGTAATGATGTATCAGGGAACGCCTTGTTCGTTTGGAGTAGTTAATGATACTGCTAGTTTAGCTAGCATATTAGGGATATCATCTGACAACATTGGAGTCAATGGGGCAACCTTGTGTCCAGAAATAGTAAGCACTGGGCTAGCTGATATCATAGTACCTGTTAGAAGTAAGGCTGTTTTAGATAGTATTGACATTGACTTCAGAAAACTAGAAGAATTTTCTGTTAAATATAACGCTCTAGGAGCGCATGTTTTTTGCTTTGATGAAGACTCTGACAGTACAGTATTTTGCAGAAATTTTGCACCTGCTGTTGGGATAAACGAAGAAGCAGCAACGGGGACTTCAAATGGCGCATTAATACATTATCTTAAGAAAAATAATTTAATTAGTAGAGACGAAATGCTAGCCAAACAGGGACAAGCATTAAATAGACCAAGTGATATATTTTGCCAGATAGAAGAAAAAGATGGATCTTATACTGTGAAAGTGGGAGGAAAGGCTAATATTGTCTTACAGGGCATAATCTCATTATAAAGCTTTTAAATATTAAGAAATCCGAGCACATCATATCATAGAGTGATTTTGATGATAGGGTTCTGGTTATCTACGATAAAAAGATATCTAGAATGTCTATTTTTTTCTTGAACAAGCTTGAAAAGATTACAATAATTTAATAATTATTGGTTGTATAGAGTATACAAATCTAATTGACTTATAATTCAAAATAATATATAATTATGTTGAAATTTACGGATTAATTTAATACTACAAAGCATAACTTACACGAGATAAAGGTAACAGCATCAAAAATGGTGCTGTTTTGCTTTAAAACGAATGAGTCAAAAAATTAACAAACTCAAAAAATATTTACCGTAAAAGGAGGGTATATAATGGAAATTAAGTTTGATTGGAATGAGAACAAGGGAAAAATCGAAGAATTAAAACAAGTTATCGAAAACAGTAAGGATAAAAAAGGTGCTTTAATGCCAGTACTACATGAAGCTCAGAGAATTTTTGGCTATTTACCAATTGAAGTACAGACAATCATAGCTGAGGGATTGAAGGTTCCTCTATCAGACATTTATGGGGTTAGTACTTTCTATTCACAATTTACATTGGTTCCAAAGGGACAATATCAAATAGGAGTATGCTTAGGAACAGCATGTTATGTAAAAGGTTCACAAGCAATTATTGATAAAATTAAAGAGCAATTAAAGCTAGAGGTAGGAGGAACAACACCAGATAGAAAATTTTCTCTACAAGCAACAAGATGTATCGGTGCATGTGGTCTAGCTCCTGTAATGACTATTAATGAAGATGTATATGGAAGACTAAAGGCTGAAGAAGTTCCTGAAATTCTCAAAAAATATACTGAATAGGCAAACGTTATCAAAGCTTATATTATAACTCAATGCACTTATTTAAGGGTTATTTTTACTAAAGAATATTTTAAAATACTTATGACTTTTATAAACAAGCGAAGACGCATTTAATAATATATTTCTAATGAAACGAAATATGGAGGTGTAATTATATGAAATCTTTAGAAGAATTAAAGAAATTAAGAGATGAGGCTTTAGATAATGTAGATTTAAGAAAGCAAAAAGCTAATACAAGGATAGTAGTAGGAATGGCGACTTGTGGTATTTCTGCTGGAGCAAGACCAGTACTTATGACTTTAATAGAAGAAGCTAAAACTAGAGGCCTTGATGATGTTGTAGTAACTCAAACTGGCTGCATAGGAGTATGTAGATTAGAGCCAATAGTAGAAGTTTATAGACAAGGTGAAGAGAAAGTAACTTATGTTGATATGAATCCTGAAAAGGCTAAGCGAGTTATAGCAGAGCATATAGTTAACGGAAAGATTGTTAACGAATATACAATCGGAGCTTACGAAAAATAAAATTAAATTCCTAAATATTTTATTTCTACAAGGTGTATTTGAATGAAGGTTTTATTGAAGTATTTGACATAGATATAAAAAATTAGCCTAAGTAGATATATAAAATGCTATTGTAATAGTTTTTAAATGTTTCACGTGAAACAAAAAATGTAAGGGAGGTCAAGGGAATGAATATATACAGAGCACATGTTCTAATATGTGGAGGTACTGGCTGTACTTCATCGAACTCTGATAAAATACAGAAACAATTTGAAGCATCTTTAAAGGAAAAAGAACTGGATAAAGAAGTGAAAGTAGTAAGAACAGGTTGTTTTGGATTATGTGAAGCAGGACCAATTGTCATAGTTTACCCTGAAGGGGCTTTTTATAGCCACATAAAGATTGAAAATGTTGATGAAATAGTTGAAGAGCATTTATTAAAAGGAAGAATAGTAAAACATCTTCTATATAAAGAAGCTATAGAAGAGGATGTCATAAAATCTCTTAATGAAGTTGACTTTTATAAGAAACAAAAAAGAGTTGCATTGAAAAACTGTGGAGTTATCAATCCAGAAGAGATAAACGAGTATATTGCATTTGATGGATATATGGGTCTCGGTAAAGCTCTAACAGAAATGACACCTCAAGAAGTTATAGATTTAATAAAGGAATCAGGACTAAGAGGTAGAGGTGGAGCTGGATTCCCAACAGGACTAAAATGGCAATTTGCAGCTGCGGCTAAAGGTGATCAAAAATATGTTTTATGTAATGCTGATGAGGGAGATCCTGGTGCATTTATGGACAGAAGTATACTTGAAGGAGACCCACATTCAATAATAGAAGCAATGACATTGGCTGGATATGCTATTGGGTCAAATCAAGGATATGTGTATATAAGAGCAGAATATCCTATCGCTGTTAGAAGACTTCAAATAGCTATTGATCAAGCTAGAGAAAAAGGATTACTAGGAACAAATATATTTGGCAGTGGATTTGATTTTGATATGGAAATAAGACTTGGAGCTGGAGCATTTGTATGTGGTGAAGAAACTGCACTTATAGCTTCAATAGAAGGCGAGAGAGGAATGCCTAGAACAAAGCCGCCTTATCCTGCGAATAAAGGACTTTGGCAAAAGCCATCTTTATTAAACAACGTTGAAACATACGCTAATATACCTCAAATAATTATAAATGGACCACAGTGGTTCAAAAATATAGGAACAGAAAAGTCTTCGGGAACAAAAGTATTTGCACTAGGAGGAAAGATTAATAATACTGGACTAGTAGAAATTCCAATGGGAACAACACTAAGAGAAGTAATATATGATATAGGCGGAGGAATTCCAAACGGAAAGAAATTTAAAGCTGTTCAAACTGGAGGACCTTCTGGTGGATGTATCACTGCAGATCACATAGACACTCCTATAGATTATGAGACTTTAATGGCTCTAGGTTCTATGATGGGATCAGGTGGTATGATAGTAATGGATGAAGACACATGTATGGTTGACATTGCACGATTCTTCCTTGACTTTACTGTTGAAGAGTCTTGTGGTAAATGTCCTCCATGTAGAATAGGCACAAAAAGAATGCTTGAGATACTAGAAAAAATCACTTCAGGCAAAGGAGAACCGGAAGATTTAGATAGATTAGAAAAGTTAGCAGAAAATATTAAGGCTTCAGCACTATGTGGGCTTGGACAAACAGCACCAAACCCAGTACTATCTACATTAAAATACTTTAGAGATGAATATGAGGCTCACGTAAATGAGAAAAGATGCCCTGCAGGATCATGTAAATCATTAGTTGCATATCGTATAAAACCTGATGTTTGTAAAGGTTGTACACTTTGTTCTAAGGTATGTCCTGTTGGTGCAATAAGTGGAGAAAGAAAGAGCGTTCATGTAATAGATAAGAGTAAATGTATTAAGTGTGGTGCATGTATTGAAAAATGTCCGTTTAACGCGATCACTACGAAGTAATAAAATATTGATGTAAAGGGGTGTAGATGTTGAACAAGGTTACTATAACTATAGATAATCAACAAATCCAGGTTCCAGAGAACTATACTGTTCTTGAAGCTGCTAGAAGTATTGGAATAGATATACCAACTCTTTGTTTCTTAAAGGACATCAATGAAGTTGGCGCATGTAGAATGTGTTTAGTTGAAGTACAAGGAGCAAAAGCTTTACAAACTGCATGTGTATTGCCTGTAACAGAAGGAATGGTTATAAAGACTAATACAAAAACTGTAAGGGAAGCTAGAAAAGCAACTCTTGAGCTTATACTTTCAAATCATAATAGAGAATGTTTAACTTGTACAAGGAATGGGAATTGTGAACTACAAACACTTTCAAATGAAATGGGAATCAAAGATATTCCTTTTGAAGGAGATAAAACAGAATGTGTAGTAGACCTTTCCTCTCATTCTATAGTTAGAGATACTAGCAAATGTATAGTTTGTGGAAGGTGTGTAAGTGTTTGTCATAAAGTTCAAACTGTAGGTGTACTTGGATTTATAAATAGAGGATTTGAAACTACTGTAGGACCAGTGTTTGATAAGGGAATAGGCGATGTTGCATGTATAAATTGTGGGCAATGTATTGCTGCATGTCCAGTTGGAGCATTAAGAGAGAAGGATTCTTCTGAATATGTTTGGGAAGCTTTAGAAGATTCAAGTAAACATGTTGTAGTTCAAACAGCTCCAGCAGTTAGAGCTGCTCTAGGAGAGGAATTTGGTTTACCAATGGGCACTGGAGTAACTGGTAGAATGGCCGCAGCTTTAAAAAGATTAGGATTTGATAAAGTGTTCGATACAGATTTTGCTGCAGATTTAACTATTCTAGAAGAAGGATATGAACTATTAGGCAGATTAAAAAATAACGGGAAATTACCTATGATTACATCTTGTTCGCCTGGTTGGATTAAATTCTGTGAGCACTATTATCCAGAGTTTTTAGATAATTTATCTACATGCAAATCACCTCATGAAATGCTAGGAGCGTTAATTAAGTCTTATTACGCTGAAAAAAATAATATTGATCCTAAAGATATATTTGTTGTATCAATAATGCCATGTACAGCTAAAAAGTATGAGGCAGCTAGAGGAGAGCTTGCAACATCAGGATATCAAGATGTGGATGTAGTTCTAACTACTAGAGAGCTTGCAAGGATGATTAAGGAAGCAAGAATAGATTTTGCTAATCTAAAAGATGAAGACTTTGATGAAGTATTAGGAGAATCAACTGGTGCTGGGGTTATATTTGGAGCAACTGGTGGAGTTATGGAAGCTGCGTTAAGAACTGTAGCTGAAGTTGTTACAGGAAAAGAACTTGAAAAAATCGAATTCAATCAAGTTAGAGGAACTGAAGGCATAAAAGAAGCTGAAATTGATCTTGGTGAGGTAAAGGTTAAAGTTGCAGTTGCTCATAGTACAGGTAAAGCTAGAGAGTTACTCGAAAAAGTTAAATCTGGAGAAGCAGATTATCACTTTATAGAGGTAATGGGATGCCCTGGTGGATGTGTAACAGGCGGCGGACAGCCTCATTTAAGCTCTAAAGACAGATATACAAAGAATGTAATGGAATTAAGAGCTAAAGCTCTTTATGATGAGGATACTAGTAAGGCAATTAGAAAGTCTCATCAAAATCCAATGATTAAAAAACTCTATGAAGAGTATTTAGGAGAACCAAATAGTCACAAATCACATGAACTTCTTCATACACACTATATTAAGAGAGATAAGTATCCTATTGACAATACATGTGAGTATAATAAATATTGTTTAGGATTTGACGAAGCTGCATCATGTGAAGAATAAATATTTATAAAAAATCTGGCTAAAATAGCCAGATTTTTTTTATATTCTTTTATGAATTTATAATCAAATGCTATCAAAGCAAGTAAATCAGTTAAAGTGAAAAGCGTAAGCAGTTGTTACATTAATACAATAGGTATATTAGGTAATCGTCCACAAAATAACAAACGTTGACATACTACAACTATCAGTATTAAACTGAGTATAAGTAAAAAAGCGTCTTTTTATTTATGCAATCCACAAATCTATATAAACTAAATTAGTTTATATAAGACTCAAGCACACCATTCTATATAAGGTAGTTCACATATCTTTGATTTTCATTTTAAGATAATATACTAGAAATCAAATAAAGCAAGTTGTTATAAACTATGGTCAATTATTATATTTAAAAGATAAAATATGTATAGACGTTTATAAGGAGAGATAAAATGATGGAGTTTGTTTTTGATTGGGACTTAAATAAAGAAAACATAATAGAATTAAAAAAAATTATTGAAAATCATAAACATGAAAAAGGTGCATTAATGCCTATATTACATGAAGCACAGAGAATTTTTGGATATTTACCGATAGAGGTCCAAGGTTTAATTTCAGAAGGTTTAAATATACCGTTGTCAGAAATATACGGCGTAGCTACATTTTACTCTCAATTTACGCTGATCCCTAAAGGGAAATTCAAGATTGGTGTGTGTCTTGGAACAGCATGTTATGTGAAGGGTTCACAAGCAATAATTGACAAAATTAAAAAAGAGCTTGGTATAGATGTAGGGCAGACAACAGCAGATAAAAAATTTTCATTAGAGGCGACTCGATGTATAGGTGCATGTGGTCTTGCACCAGTAATGACTATAAATGAAGATGTGTACGGTAGACTTAAGGCTGGAGATGTAACCGATATTCTAAAAAAATACAAAGAGATAGAGTAATGGAGGGGTGTAATGAAATCTTTAGAAGATCTAAAAAAGCTCAGAGAAGAAGCTTTACAACAGGTTAAGCTTAGAAAAAATAGAGATGGAGTTAGAGTTGTCGTTGGCATGGCAACTTGTGGCATATCTGCCGGAGCTAGACCAGTTTTAATGACTATAATCGATGAAGTAAGTAAAAGATCATTAGAAAATGTTCAGGTCACTCAGACGGGATGCATAGGTGTTTGTAGGTTGGAACCTATTGTTGAAGTATACAAGGGGGAAGAAAAGGTTACCTATGTAGATATTGATGCAGATAAAGCAAAAAGAATTGTTGAGGAGCATATAGTGAATGGAAAAATTGTAACGGAATATACTATAGGGGCTTATGAGAAGTAAGCTTTTTCAAATAAGTTTAAGGAGAGATAAGAATGAACTTCTTTAGAGCACATGTATTGATTTGTGGTGGTACGGGCTGTACTTCATCTAGCTCAGACAAAATTGAAGCAAAGTTTAATGAAGAACTAGAAAAAAACAAGCTAAATAAAGAAATTAAGGTTGTAAGGACTGGTTGCTTTGGGTTATGTGAAGCTGGACCTATTGTTATAGTATATCCTGAAGGAAGCTTCTATAGCCATGTGAGAGTTGAAGATGTAGACACAATTGTTGAAGAGCATTTAATAAAGGGTAGGATAGTAAAAGATCTGTTATATAAAGAAGCTGTACAAGATAATATTATAAAGTCAATTAATGAGGTTGATTTTTATAAAAAGCAGAAAAGGATAGCGTTACAGAATTGTGGAGTAATAAATCCAGAGGAGATAAATGAGTATATAGCATTTAATGGATATATGGCACTTGGCAAGGCACTAACAGAAATGACATCTCAAGAAGTTATAGATTGTATTAAAAATTCGGGACTTAGAGGTCGAGGTGGTGGAGGATTTCCTACAGGACTTAAATGGGAATTTACAGCTAAAGCAGTAGGCGACCAAAAATATGTTCTATGTAATGCTGATGAAGGGGATCCCGGTGCATTTATGGACAGGAGTATTTTGGAGGGTGATCCTCATTCTTTGATAGAAGCAATGGCTATTGCAGGATATGCTATAGGTTCTAATCAAGGGTATGTATATATAAGGGCAGAATATCCTATTGCTGTTAGAAGACTTCAGATAGCTATTGATCAAGCCAGAGAAAAGGGACTGTTAGGTTCAAATATTTTTGGGACAGATTTTAGCTTTGATATGGAGATAAGACTTGGTGCAGGTGCTTTTGTATGCGGAGAGGAAACTGCGCTTATTGCTTCTATAGAAGGTCAAAGAGGAATGCCTAGAAATAAGCCTCCATTTCCAGCAAATAAAGGATTATGGCAGAAGCCTTCACTTATCAATAATGTTGAGACATATGCAAACGTTCCACAAATAATCTTAAAAGGATCTGAATGGTTTTCGGAGATAGGAACAGAAAAATCAAAAGGAACAAAAGTATTTGCACTGGGTGGCAAAATTAATAATACTGGATTAGTTGAAATACCTATGGGAACTACTTTAAGAGAAGTTATATACGATATAGGAGGAGGAATTCCAAACGGAAAGAAATTTAAAGCTGTTCAAACAGGAGGTCCATCTGGAGGATGCATACCGTCAGAGCATTTAGATTTATCGATTGAATACGAATCTCTTATATCACTAGGTTCTATGATGGGCTCTGGTGGAATGATTGTAATGGACGAGGACACATGTATGGTAGACATAGCTAGATTCTTTCTTGATTTCACAGTAGACGAATCTTGTGGAAAGTGTACACCTTGTCGTGAAGGAACTAAAAGAATGCTTGAGATTTTAGAAAAGATCACAAGCGGAGAAGGTGAGCTAGAAGATATAGATAGGCTTGAAAGTTTAGCTGAAACTATAAAGTCATCATCACTATGCGGTCTAGGGCAGACAGCACCTAATCCTGTATTATCAACATTAAAGTATTTTAGACATGAATATGAGGCCCATGTAAATGAGAAAAAATGTCCAGCAGGAACATGTCAATCACTCTTAGAGTTTTATATATCAGATAAATGTATTGGTTGTACAAAATGTGCTAAAGCTTGCCCAGTTCAATGTATAAGTGGAAAAGTTAAGGAAAAACATGTAATAGATACGGAAAAATGTATTAAATGCGGGACTTGTCAAGCTGCTTGTCCTGTTAATGCAGTAATTAAGAAGTAGAAATAGGAGGGTAACAATGGAAAATATTAAATTCAAGATAAATGACCAAATGGTCACGATGCCTGCTAACTATACTATACTTCAGGCCTGTAGAGAAATAGGAATTAGTATTCCAACACTTTGCCATGACGACAGACTAGAACCACATGCAGCATGTAGACTATGCGTAGTAGAAATCGAAGGAAAGAGAAATCTTGCAACTTCTTGCTCTACAAAGATAGAAAAAGATATAGTTGTTTATACGCATAGCGAAAAAGTCATAAGAGCAAGAAGAGATGTTTTAGATTTGTTAATATCAAACCATCCTCTAGATTGCTTGACATGCGAAAAGGCAGGTGATTGCAAGCTACAAGACTATTGTTTTGAGTATAATATTACTGAGGGCAGTTTTAAAGGTGAAAAAAAGGATTATAAAATAGATGACTCAAATCCATTTTATTATAGCGACCAAAACAAGTGTATATTATGCGGTAAGTGTGTTAGGGTATGCTCTGAGCTACAGTGTACAAATGCAATAGGATTAAGTGAAAGAGGATTTGTAACACATGTAAGCACTCCATTTGAAAATGGATTATCAACATCAGAATGCGTATCATGTGGAAACTGCGTTTCAGTTTGTCCGGTTGGAGCACTAGTACCAAAGAAAAAGGATAAATACAGAGCTTGGGAAGTTAGAAAAATTCGAACCACATGTTCTTACTGTGGAGTTGGGTGTCAAATGGATTTATTAGTCAAAGGAGAAAAGATTGTAGGAGTAGAGCCAGCTGATGGTCCATCAAATAAAGGACTTCTATGTGTAAAAGGGAAATTTGGATATAATTTTATAAATCATCCAGATAGACTTAAGACTCCACTGATAAAGAAGAATGGAAAATTTGAAGAGGCTTCATGGGAAGAGGCATATAATTTTATTACTGATAAAGTTAGTTCTATAAAAGAAGCATATGGTTCTGACGTTTTTGCTGGACTAACTTCAGCTAGGTGTACCAATGAAGAAAATTATCTATTCCAGAAGCTTTTTAGAGGTGTAATCGGCACTAACAATGTAGATCATTGCGCTCGACTCTGACATTCATCAACTGTTGCAGGTCTTGCAACAACATTAGGAAGCGGAGCGATGACTAATAGTATAGAAGAGATATCTAATGCAGAGGTTATATTTGTTATTGGCTCAAATACAACAGAAAATCATCCTGTCATTGGAGCACAAATGAAACAAGCTAAAAGAAAAGGGGCTAAAATAATAGTAGCAGATCCTAGAAGAATAGAGATAGCAAAAGATGCTGATATATTTTTACAAATAAAACCAGGAACTAATATATCATTAGTAAATGGTATGATGAATGTTATAATAGAAAATGGACTACATGATAAAAAGTACATTGAAGAAAGAACTGAAAATTACGAAGAATTAGAGCTTTTGGTTAAAGAATATACACCAGATAAAGTAGCAGAAATATGTGGGATTAATGCAGAAGACGTAGTGAAGGCAGCTGCTATATATGCAAATGCTGATAAAGCAGGTATATTCTATGCTATGGGAATAACACAGCATACAACAGGGACACATTCTGTAATGTCTATATCAAACTTGGCATTACTTTGTGGAAACATAGGAAAAGAGTCTGCTGGAGTTAACCCACTTAGAGGTCAAAACAATGTTCAAGGAGCATGTGACATGGGAGGATTACCTGCAGATTTACCAGGATACCAAAAAGTATTTAAACCAGAAGTAACAGATAAGTTTGCTAGGGCATGGGGCGTAAGTAAATTGCCTTCAAAGGTAGGGTTAACTGTACCTGAAATAATACATGGTGCTCAAAAGGATGAAATAAGATTTTTATATATTATGGGAGAAAACCCTATGGTTTCTGATCCAGATATAAACCATGTAAAGCAAGCACTTGAAAATTTAGATTTTCTTGTAGTACAGGATATTTTTATGACTGAAACGGCTGAATTCGCAGATGTTGTTTTACCGGCAGCATCTTTTGCGGAAAAAAATGGTACGTTTACAAACACTGAAAGAAGAGTTCAGCTAGTAAATAAAGCTATTAAGCCAGTTGGTGATAGTAAACCCGATTGGAAGATTCTAATGGAGCTTATGAATAAATTAGGGTATAATAAAACATATATTCATCCGTCAGAAATAATGGAAGAAATATCAACTGTTACACCGCAATATACAGGTATAAGCTATAATAGGTTAGTAAAGAAAGGATTACAGTGGCCTTGTATAGATAAAGAGCACCCTGGCACAAGATACTTGCATAAAAACTCAATTGCTAGAGGTCGTGGTCTTTTTATGCCTGTTGATAACGTAAAGAGTGCTGAAGTAACAGATAGTGAATATCCATTCGTTTTAACTACTGGAAGAGTTCTGTATCATTATCATACTAGAAGTATGACAGGAAGGGTAGAGGGACTTAATGAGTTATCTCCAGAGTCATACGTTGAAATAAACAGCACTACTGCTAGTAAGCTAAACTTGCTAAATGGTGAAAGAGTAAAACTATCATCAAGAAGAGGGGAAATCGAAACAAAAATTAGGATAACAGACATAATTGTTGATGATACGTTATTTATGCCTTTTCACTTTGCAGATGGAGCAGCAAATTATCTTACAAATACACAACTAGATTCAATAGCCAAAATACCAGAGCTTAAAGTAGCCGCTGTTAAAATAGAAAAACTTAGGAGTTGATGAAAAATGAAGGACTATGGCTCAATTCTAAAATATGCTATGCAAATGGAGCTAGATGGCTATAATTTTTTTAAAGAAAAAGCAGAAAAGTTTAGCAATGCTTCTACAAAGAAAATGTTTGAGGATATAGCCGAAGTTGAGATGGAGCATTATAACTTTCTAAGAGAGCAGCTAGAAGAATACGAAGAGAATCAAGGATTTAAGCTTGACTCTAAAGCATTTGATAGAGATGAAAAAAATATTTTTGAAAACAGAGCAGAATCTGAGCATATAAAGGATGTGCTATCTGAAAGTGATATACCAGATATAACAATTCTAAGGATGGCTTATCTTATAGAAAAAGATTATGCCGAGTTTTACAGAAATGTAGCTGAAAACACTGAAGATGAAATTGCAAAGCAGATATTTGAAAAGCTTGCACAGTGGGAAGAAGGACACGAAAGCTTTTTCAAATCTGAGTATGATAGAAGAATGAAAGAGTATATGAATTTACCTTGGGGAGGATAATATGTTTAAGGTGGGAATAATAACAGCAAGTGATAAAGGCTCAAAGGGTGAAAGAGAAGATTTGAGTGGAAAAGTCATAGCAGAAATTGTTCAGAATAAAGGCTATAAGGTAGAAAAATATATTATACTGCCTGATGAACAAGATTTACTTTTAAATGAAATGAAATATATGTCTGATGTGTTAAATGTAGATATGATATTGACAACAGGTGGAACTGGATTTAGCGAAAGAGATGTTACTCCTGAAGCAACGTTAAAGGCTGTAGACAAACTTACTCCTGGCATATCTGAGGCAATAAGATACTATAGCTTGCAGATTACACCTAGAGCTATGTTATCAAGAGCAGTTTCAGGAATAAGAAATAAGACTCTTATAATAAATCTTCCTGGAAGTCCAAAAGCAGTAACTGAATCCTTAGAATATATTATTGATAGCATTCATCATGGCCTAGAGATTCTTACGGGAAAGGCAAGTGAGTGCGCTAGATAGGGGATGCTTATGAAAAAGTTTGGGACAGCTGTTATATTAGCAGGTGGCGAAAGCAGAAGAATGGGATTTGATAAACAGCTGATCAAAATAAACGAGAGAAGATTGATGGATAGTCTAATAAATAAATTGAAGCATGAATTTGACCAAATAATAATAGTGACCAATAAGCCTGAATATTATATAGGTCTTAGTGATATGATTGTAAGCGATATAATAAAGGGTATGGGTCCTTTAAGTGGGATTCATGTAGGGCTTAAAAATGCGTCTAGTCAGCTTGTATACTTTATAGCATGTGACATGCCAAATATAAACTTAGAGTATATTCGTCATGTTAAAGAGAAGTTGAAGTATACTGATTATAAGGCTTGTGTAACTAGATTTGGGGAATGGATAGAGCCGTTTAATTCATTTTATTCAAAGGATATAATCAGGAATATAGAATACTATCTAATGGAAAATAGAAAATCGATTTTCAAGCTGCTGGAAAGATTAGAAGTGTATTATATACCAGAATGGGAAGCAAGAAATTTTAGTCCAAACTGGGATATGTTTCTAAACCTAAACACAAAGGAAGACTTAAACTATTATTTACAAAATATACCTAATATTTATTGAGGATAATGCTATGAATGATATAAAGAATTATGATATATTAAGGTTGAAAAAAGATGAGTATTCATATGAAGAGGATATAGTAGTTGTCGAGCACCCTTTCACTATCTATTTAAATGACAAAGAACTAATAACTCTTTTATGTAGTCCAAAATCACTTGAATACTTAGCCGTGGGTTTTTTAAATTCAGAAGGTTTTCTAAGTTCTTATGATGATATAGAGAACATTAGGATAGATACTGAGAAAGGGATGGCATACGTATATACTAAGAATAAGAGCCTGTTGTCTGAAAAGCTTCACGGCAAAAGAACTATCACAACCGGATGTGGCAAGGGAACAATATTCTATAATGTAATGGATTCATTTAAAACTAAAAAAATCAATAATAGTATTCCTGTAGATATAGAGAATATCAAACGGCTTGTAAAAGAATTTAATAAAAAATCCGAGCTTTTTCTAAATACTGGAGGAGTCCACAGTTGTGCTTTATGCAATAAAGATGAAATGATAGCTTTCGAAGAGGATATTGGTAGGCACAATGCACTAGACAAAATTTTGGGGAAAGCGCTGATAGATCAACTTGATCTGAGTGATAAAATAGTTTTATCAAGTGGAAGGATATCATCAGAAATTTTGATCAAGATAGGAAAAAGGCAGGTTCCAATAATAGTTTCTAGATCTGCACCTACAAGTCTAGCTGTTGATATAGCTAAAGAGTTAAATATAACACTAATAGGTTTTGTAAGAGGAGAAAAAATGAATATCTATACAAATTTTCCGAGCTTTAGCTTCTAAGGTATTATACTATGAAGCCTTAGCCGATGGGTATCGTGAGAAATTGTGATACCTCCCGTAATTGGAAAGGAAGAAATATTCGAAATAAATTATTATATGTTTTATCTGATATTGCTTAAAAATTAAGCTGGATACTAGCATATATATTTTTTTGATAAGAAAACAGTCCTTTCTGGACTGTTTTTTTTGTATACATTTTTATTATAATGTTAATCTAAAGGAGAGTGATTTTTTGAAAAAGCATTTAGCAATTGCATTAAGTTTATTATTGATCGTACTGTCTTTAGCTGGATGTGCTAACAATACACAACAAGAACCGCAACAGCTACAACAGCAGGAAAAAACTACAGGAAGCATTATTTTATCTACAACAACAAGTACAAATGACAGTGGGTTATTAGATTACTTACTGCCAAAGTTTACAGAGAAAACAGGAATAGAAGTAAAGGTTGTTGCAGTTGGAACAGGTAAAGCATTACAAATGGGAAAAGATGGAGATGCAGATATATTGCTAGTTCATGCAAAGGCTTCTGAAGAAGAGTTTGTCAAGGAAGGTCATGGTACTGAAAGAAAAGATGTTATGTACAATGATTTTGTACTTGTTGGACCAAAAGACGATCCAATAAAGCTTAAAGAAAACTATCCTAATGATACATTAGAAGCGTTTAAATCAATATCACAAGCTCAAGGTAAGTTTGTTTCAAGAGGAGATGATTCTGGAACGCATAAAAAAGAGCTGGCAATATGGAAAGAAGCAGGAATTGAGCCATCAGGCCAATGGTATATATCAGCAGGAAGTGGAATGGCTGATGTATTAAAAATTGCAAGTGAAAAAGCAGCATATACTATGACAGACAGGGCTACATATTTAAGTCTTAGAGATACACTTGACTTAGATATAGTTGTAGAAAATGATAACAGATTATTTAATCAATATGGTATAATACCGGTAAATCCAGATAAAAATGATAAAATCAATGCAGAAGGTGCTAAAGTATTCATGGATTGGATGTTATCTGAAGAAGGACAAAGTTTAATTGGGGAATATGGCAAGGAAAAGTATGGTATGCCTCTTTTTATACCTAACGCTAAATAGTAGATTGCTCATTTGATATATTGTAAAATAGTAAAGATTTTGGGTTTTGTTTTGCTCAAAATCTTTACTATATATAATCTTTTTTTGTATAACTGTAATAGTTAGCTAGTATCAAAATAGATTTTTATATTGAACTTGATTATTTAAAAAGGGGATAAAATATGGATTATATAGCTCAGGGAGTAAAAGAAGCAATAAAACTGTTAGTAACCTTTGATAAGGAAGTATATAAGATTATATTATTATCTCTTTTTGTGTCATCAGTTTCAACACTAATATCATCAATTATTTCTATACCGACAGGAGTGTATCTTGGCATAAAAAATTTTAAGGGCAAGAGGATGTTTTCCAGATTTCTATATACTTCTATGAGCATTCCTTCGGTAATAGTTGGTCTTGTTGTGGCTATCATATTGTCAAGAAGAGGGCCATTAGGCTTTCTTGATCTTTTGTATACTCCGTCAGCTATGATAATTGCTCAAACAATTTTAATTATGCCATTAATACTAGGGTTAACGTATAATCTTGCTAAAAACAGGGGAAGTGAAATTGGAAAAATAGGTACAACATTAGGTGCAACTAAAATTGATATAATAATACTTATTATGAGAGAATTAAAAATTGATATTTTTATGAATGTGGTTACAGCATTCTCAAGAGCGATTTCCGAGGTTGGAGCAGTTATGATAGTTGGAGGAAACATAAAGGGACATACAAGAGTTATAACAACATCTATTGCTATGTCTAATTCAATGGGCGACTACCCTAAGGCAATAGCATTAGGGATTGTTCTATTAATAATATCATTTTTAGTAAATAGCTTAATCTACTCATATAACGGGGAGGATTAGCATGAACATTTCATTATATAGTATAAAAAAATATTATGGTGATAAGGTAGCACTAGATATTGATAATCTAAGCATTAGACAAGGAATAATCACAGGTATAATTGGACCTAATGGGTCAGGGAAAAGTACGTTGTTAAGAATATTGTCTGGTTTAGATAAAGAATTTTCAGGAGATATAAAGTATAATGGGGATATACTTTGCAGTGATATATACAATAAGATGACACTAGTTACTCAAAAGCCTTATTTGTTTAAAAGAAGTGTATATGAAAACATTGTATATCCACTTAAGGTGAGAAAGATAAATAAAGATAGAATTAAAGCACTGGCTGATGATACTTTAAAAAGCTTAGATATAAATGACCTAAGAAGCAAAAAAGCACATTTATTATCAGGAGGAGAGTCTCAAAAGGTATCACTTGCTAGGGCCTTGATATTTGAACCACAGCTACTGTTTTTAGATGAGCCGACATCGAATATTGATCCTGAATCAATAAAAACCATGGAAAGAGAAATTATAAAATTTAATAAAGAAAAGAAATCTACTGTAGTTATTGTCACACATAATTTAGAACAAGCAAAGCGTCTTTGTGATGAAATCATATATATGGAAAATGGAAAGGTAGGTACAAATAATGGACTTTTTTAAAGTTGTTTCAGTAGAAGAAGGAAGAAAAAAACTGTTAGATGTCTTTAGAGATTTCAAGTTAAGTATTGAAGAAATCAGCATTTTAGATTCTACAGATAGAATACTTGCTGAAAATATTATATCAAATATAAATGTTCCAGAATTTAACCGTTCAACTGTTGATGGATATGCAATAAAAAGCTCTGATAGTCATGGAGCTAGTGAAGCGATGCCTAGCTTATTGTCCTTGACAGGTGAAGCTAAAATGGGACAGCATACAAATATTACAATAGAAACGGGAGAAACTGTGTATGTTCCAACAGGCGGAATGCTACCAAAAGGCTCTGATGCTGTGATTATGATAGAGCATGCCGAAAAATTAGACGAGTCTAGCCTAATGATATATAAACCTTTGTCTTCAGGTGAAAACGTAATCCTAACAGGAGATGATATAAAAAAGGGAGAATTTGTTATAGAAAAAGGGAAAAGATTGAATGCTCAGGATATTGGTGCACTTGCAGCCATAGGCATTTCTAAAGTGAAAGTCTATCAGAAACCTAGGTTTTATATAATTTCCACAGGAGATGAGATAGTAGATATCGAACAAGAACTAGAAGATGGAAAGATAAGAGATATAAATGGCTATGCGTTATATTCTCTTGTTAATAAAATTGGCGGTGAAGTTAAAGGGAAAAGTATAGTAAAAGATGATTTTAATCTTCTAAGAAGTGAGGTTGATAATGCTCTAAACATATCAGATATAGTACTTATATCAGGAGGGAGCTCAGTAGGCACAAGAGATTTTACACATGATGTAATAAATTCTTTTGAAGGAAAAGGTGTATTTATTCATGGTGTTTCTATAAAACCAGGCAAACCTACATTAATAGGAGAAGCTAGTGGTAAAGCTATATTTGGGTTACCTGGTCATCCCGTATCTTCAATAATTGTTTTCAAAGCATTTGTAGAATACTTTATTAAGGGTATTTTTGATATAAAGGATACTGTTTTAAAAACAAAAGCTATATTAAATTTTAATTTACATTCATCTCCTGGCAAAGAAACCTATCAGATGGTTAGACTAGAAGAAAGAGATAATAAGATATATGCCGAGCCAGTCTTCGGAAAATCGGGAATGATAACATTGTTATCGAAATCTAATGGATATATAATAATAAAAAATCATGAAGAGGGAATATATAAAGGTGAAGAAAGAGATGTGTATTATTTTTAATTATTGAAAGTGAGGATAGTTATATGAAAAAGGATGATCGAAATATTTATATAGAAAATATAGATGTTGATGAAGCAAAGAAGAAATATTATGATAAAATATCAGACAGATTTTTTATTCAGAGTGAACAGGTAAATGTATTAGACACATTAGGAAGAGTTACCTATGAAGCAATATATGCAGAGAACTCATCTCCTCATTATAATGCTGCTGCTATGGATGGTATATTAGTAAGAGCGAATGATACTATTGGAGCAAGCGAAGTATCGCCTAAAATACTCATAGAAAATGATGACTTCCAATATGTAAATACTGGGAATCCTGTAACAGATGATTATGATTCTGTTATAATGATAGAGGATGTAATAGAGCTAGGAGACAAGAAAGTAAAGATACTTAACGCAGCTTATCCATGGCAGCATATAAGACCAATCGGAGAAGATATAGTAGCTACAGAGATGATAATACCGTCAAGACACAAAATAAGACCTATGGATTTGGGAGCATTAATAGCTGGAGGTATAAAAAAAATCAAAGTATACAAAAAGCTGTCAGTAGGTATAATACCAACTGGTTCAGAAATTATTGAGGATAGTAGTAATCTAGCCGTAGGGAAAATAATAGATTCTAATTCAAGGGTTTTTGAAGGATTAGTGAAAGAATATGGAGGTATTCCTAATAGATATTCTCCAATAGAAGATAGATATGAAGTACTAAAAAATGCTATAATAAAAGCTATAGACGAAAATGATATTCTAGTAATAAATGCTGGTTCATCAGCAGGTACAAAGGATTATACAGTGAAGATAATAAGAGAGCTTGGAGAAGTAGTTGTTCATGGAGTAGCACTAAAGCCAGGTAAGCCAACGATATTAGGAATAATAAATGAGAAACCCGTTATAGGAATACCAGGATATCCAGTTTCATCGTACCTTGTTTTTGAAACATTTGTTAAGCCTATAATATATAAATATACTGGAGTTAAGGGTGAAAAAGAACAGAAAGCAAAGGCTGTGATCTCAAAGCGAGTTGTATCCTCTTTAAAAAACAAAGAGCTGGTTAGAGTAACGCTGGGGAACGTAAATGATAAGCTTGTAGCTACGCCACTATCTGGAGGGGCAGGTGTTACTATGAGCCTAGTCAAAGCAGATGGAATAGTTGTTATACCTCAGAATTGTGAGGGGATTGAAGCAGGAGAAGAAGTTGAAGTAAATTTATTAAAGCCTCTTAGTGGTATAAGGGAAACGCTAGTTTCAATAGGAAGTCATGATTTGATAATGGACATTATTTCTGACATGATGAGTTTGTCGTCAGGACATGTTGGAAGTATGGGTGGGATACTTGCGATGAAAAGGAATGAGTGTCACTTATCTCCAATACATTTACTTGACCCATTAACAGGTGAATATAACGTAAGCTATGTAGAGAAGTATTTCCAAGGAAATAAAATGGCTATTATAAAAGGAGTTAGAAGACTTCAAGGCTTCATGGTTATGAAAAATAACCCTAAACATATTAAAAGCTTTAATGATTTGACTAGAGAAGATGTAGTCTATGTAAACAGACAAAAAGGTGCAGGGACTAGGATACTTTTAGATTATAATTTAAATAAACTTAATATAGATTCTTCATATATCAAAGGTTATGAAAGAGAGATGACTACTCATATGGCAGTGGCAACAGCAGTGAAGACAGGTTCAGCTACAGCTGGTCTTGGCATTTACTCTGCAGCTAAAGCATTAGGTTTGGATTTTGTTAATGTAGGATATGAAGACTATGACTTTTTAGTACCATATGCTAGTCTAAGCGACGAAAGGATTAAGAGATTTATTGAAGTACTCACATCAACTGAGTTTAAAGAAAAGGTTATGAATATGGGTGGATATGAGTTCAGCGAAACTGGAGACATTGTAATAATAGGTGAATAGCAAAACTTCATTAACATTCTTTTATTATTATTTTTAATTCGTAATATACTAAATCAACTAAAGAAGGTGGCAAATTGATAGACTCATATGGAAGAAGAATTAATTATTTACGTATTTCTGTTACGGATTTATGTAACTTAAGGTGTAGATATTGTATGCCAGAACAAGGTATTTATAAGGTTGAACATAGGGATGTATTAACTCTTGAAGAAGTATATAAAGTTGCTCAAGCGTTTATTTCGCTTGGCATCGATAAGATAAGGTTAACTGGTGGGGAGCCGCTTATAAGAAAAGGAATAGTGAATCTAGTTGAGGATATTTCAAAGCTTGATAAAGTAAAGGACCTATCTATGACTACTAATGGAATCCTGTTAAAAAAATATGCACGGGATTTAAAGAATGCGGGGCTTAATAGAGTAAATATAAGCCTAGATACGTTAAATGCGGACAAGTATTCAAGTATAACAAGAGGTGGTAAGCTAAAAGATGTATTAGATGGAATAGCCGAAGCTAAATCTGTTGGTCTTACACCAATCAAGATAAATACTGTACTAATAGGTGGATTTAATGTAGATGAAATAGAAGAGCTTGTATATCTTACTGAAAATGAAGAAATTGATGTTAGATTTATTGAACTTATGCCAGTTGGGGAAGCTGCAGGCTGGGCAGTTGATAAATTTTCACCTAACCAGATAATACTAGATAAGGTTAAAGCATTAACAAAAATTGAAAATGTGGACCCATCTTCACCTGCTGTATACTATAGACTTCCTAATGGTAAAGGAAGAGTTGGAATTATAAATCCTATTTCATGTAAGTTCTGTGATAATTGTAATAGAGTTAGGCTTACTGCTCAAGGGAAGCTAAAGCTATGCTTACATTCAAATGAAGAGATAGACTTAAAAGAAACATTGAGAAGTGGTGGAGACATAGAAAAGGTTATTAGAGAATCTATAATGCAGAAACCTGAGTCTCACCATCTAGAGGAAGGCAAATATATAGATAAAAATATGTTTCAGATTGGAGGATAATAATGGAATTCACTCATTTTGATGAACATGGAAGAGCGCATATGGTTGAGGTTGGAGAAAAGGAAGATACAAGAAGAAGCGCTATTGCAAGAGGAACTATTTTTATGAAGCCTGAGACAGTTAAGATGATTAAGGATGACATGATAAAAAAAGGAGATGTTCTTTCTGTAGCTCAGATAGGTGGAATAATGGGGGCTAAAAAGACTAGTGATTTAATTCCTATGTGTCATAATATATTTATATCTGGTGCAGATATAAGCTTTAATGTTCTAGAGGATGCTATAGAAATAGAAGCTGAGGTTAGAACTATAGGCAAGACAGGAATTGAAATGGAAGCATTAACAGCTGTATCTATGGCTGCTTTAACAATATATGACATGTGCAAGGCAGTTGATAAGGATATGATTATTAGCAATATTAGATTAATCAAAAAAACCGGAGGAAAGTCTGGAACTTATTTAAGAAATGAATAAGAATTCGAATAAAAAATAGCAAAATCTATTAAGTATTTTTTATCTATTTTTTTATATTTAAATATAGATGTAAATTTGAGACT
This sequence comes from Brassicibacter mesophilus, assembly GCF_050433385.1. Lineage (NCBI taxonomy): Bacteria > Bacillati > Bacillota > Tissierellia > Tissierellales > Thermohalobacteraceae > Brassicibacter > Brassicibacter mesophilus. The sequence continues at coordinate 12,239 of NZ_JBNPXI010000033.1, read as the reverse complement.
AGATATCTATAAATAACTAACTGGAGGTAAAGAAATGAATAAGACAGGAAAAGTTCTTGATATAAATATAAGTGAAAAGAAAGGTGTTGTAAAGAAACCTATACAAGAAGGAATTTTCATAGAAGATTTTGGGCTAGAAGGAGATGCTCATGCTGGAAAGTGGCATAGACAAGTAAGTCTTCTAGGCATTGAAAGCTTTAAGAAGATGGAAGAACTAGGAATAGAAGGTCTATCAAATGGAATATTTGCAGAAAATATTACAACAGAAGGTATTATATTATATGAGCTTCCAGTAGGTACGAGATTAAGAATCGGAGAAACCATACAAGAAGTAACTCAAATAGGTAAAGAGTGTCATTCAGGATGCGAAATTGCTAAAAAGGTTGGTCAATGTGTTATGCCGAAAGAAGGTATATTCACTAGGATCATTAAAGGCGGAAAGATAAAGGCTGGAGACACTATAGAGGTTTTAGATTAAATGAAAGATGATTATTATAAAAGGATGACTGGAGTAGTAGACGAAATATTTATCAGTACAAAGAAAGGTGCGTCAAGAGAGCGAATAGAAGAGGGTATCTTTAAGACTGGATTTGGTCTTGTAGGTGATGTAAACTCTGGTAAAACTGATAGACATGTAGTTATACTAGGAACAGAAAATCGTGAGCGAATAGACAAGAAAGGGAAAAAAGGATTATGTGTTAACAGATTTCATGAGACTATTAGAGTTAAAAATGTTGAACTTTATAAACTAGCTGTTGGCACAAAAATAATGATTGGAGAAACTATTCATGAGATTAGCTATATAGGTAAGCGATGTTTTGATGAATGTGAATTAGTTAGAAAAGGAAACAAGTGCTTATTGTCTAGTCAAGTTGTGTTTACGAAAGTAATAAATGGAGGCATTATCAGAGTAGGAGATTCTATACAAGTACTGTAACACAAATTCTTTCTATAAAAGATTGGGGGAATAGAAGTGGAATTTGGGGGAGTCTATTTTTTTAAAGAGCTTATCAAAAACTCTCATGCAAGATGTGAAAACTTAGAGATAAGCAAAGAACGAAAAATTAGCAATAATATTTTAAAGGGCGAAGAGCTACAAAAAAGATTAAATAGAAGAAGAAAACTTATAATTACTTCAGAGCCTTTTATAAATCAACTTTACAGCTTTGTAAAAGGATCAAATTTTTTTGCTATACTTACAGACGAAGATGGCTGTATATTAAGTGTTATAGGTGATGAAGTTATCCTTTCAGAAGCTTTTTCATTAAAAATGATACCTGGAGCTTACATGGATGAAAAAAATATTGGTACAAATGCAATGAGTATTGCTGTTTCTGAAAAGGTTCCAGTCCAAGTATCTGGAGAGGAACACTATATTAAGGCCTATCATAGATGGACATGCTCTGCCTCCCCTATAAGAGACTGTGAGAGAAATGTAGTAGGTTGCCTTGATTTAACAGGATATAGTGAAGCAGTACATTCCCATACATTAGGAATGGTAGTTGCTGCAGTTGATGCAATTGAAAGAATGCTTAAAATAGATAAGTGTAGTGAAGAGCTAAGTATATCGAGAAAATATACAGACACTATTATAGATTCTATCCCCATGGGAATCATAACATCTGACTTAGAAGGTAATATAAAAGCTGCAAACAGTCATGCATCAGAAATGTTTGGATATGCTATTAGAGAAATGAAGAGAATGGAAATTGGACAACTGTTTGATGGTTGGGAAGTAGTGAAAAATGTAATATGTTCTAAAAGTGCTTTTTCAGATGAAGAAGTATTTGTTAATGCAAGAAGAAATAAACTACAATTCAACTTAAGTGCATATCCTATATTAGATAATAATGATAATATCATTGATGTTGTATATGTGTTTAGTGAAGTAAAGAAGGTAAGAAAATTAGCTAACAAAATAATGGGTAGGCAGGCTATATACACTTTTGACAAAATAATCGGAAACAATGATAAGTTTCTTTCAACAATAGAGCTATCAAAAAAGATTGCTGACAGTAAGTCTACCATATTAATAAGTGGCGAAAGCGGCACAGGTAAAGAAGTTTTTGCTCAATCTATACACAATTATAGCAACAGAAAGGATGAGCCCTTTATTGCTATAAACTGCGGTGCAATCCCCAAAAACCTAATAGAATCTGAGCTTTTTGGTTATGAGGAAGGAGCTTTTACAGGAGCTAAGAGAAGTGGACATCCAGGGAAGTTTGAAGTTGCTGATGGAGGAACTATATTTTTAGATGAAATAGGGGAAATGCCATTAGATATGCAGACTAGACTTCTTAGGGTTATTGAAGAGAGTACAGTTTCTAGAATAGGTGGGACAAACGAAATATTAGTTGATGTTAGAATAATAGCTGCTACAAATAAAAATCTTATTGAAGAAGTTGAGAAAGGAAATTTTAGAAAGGATTTATTTTATAGACTAAACGTGTTACCAATAAAGTTACCTTCTCTTAGAGAGCGTAAGGAAGATATAAAGCTGCTTATTGAATATTTTATGAGAAGAATTTCAAAGAGACTAAATAAAAAAATGGTAAAAATCAGCGAAAAACAAATGGAACAACTAATGCAATATCCTTGGCCAGGTAATGTAAGAGAGCTTGAAAATTTTATTGAATTAATAATTAATACAGAGGGTATACCAGAGCACCTAGGGTGTAGTGACAATAGACTACAAACAGTCCAATATATTGATCATGAATATGAAGACTTATCTCTCGATAAAATGGAAAAGCGTTATATAATAAAAGCATTAAGAAAGCACCATGGAAATATTACCTTAAGTGCTAAAGAGCTGTCTATAGGCAGAAATACTTTATATAGGAAAATAGAAAAATACAATATAGATTGCTCTAAATTCGAACAGTGATCCGTATTGGAACAGTAATAAATGTGAGAATTCGTATCGAAATGGAACACGAACATTCATAACCCATGTGTAAGCAAGATAAACACAGGGTTTTTTTATTGGTACAAATTTTGCAATATATGAAATGTAAATCAACTAAGGGAGGATTTGTATGTACGGATATAATGGTAAGGTTATAAGAGTAAATTTAAATGAAAAATCTATTAAAATTGAACCATTAAAGTTAGAGGTTGCTCAAAAATATCTTGGCTCAAGAGGCCTAGGAGTTAAAACACTTCTTGATGAGATCGATCCTAAAGTAGAGCCATTTGACAAAGAAAATAAGTTGATTATAGCCGCTGGAGCATTAACAGGAGCCCCATTGCCTACGAGCGGCAGATATATGGTAATAACCAAATCACCATTAACTGGAGGAATCGCAATAGCTAACTCAGGAGGAAAGTGGGGAGCAGAGCTTAGAGCAGCAGGCTATGACATGATAATAGTAGAAGGAAGAGCAGACTCGCCAGTATATTTGAATATTGAAGATGAAAAGGTTGAAATAAAGGATGCATCTCATTTATGGGGAAAGACCTCACTAAATGTTACTGAAAAGCTTGGAGAAGAGCTGTCAAATAATTGTAAGGTATTATGTATAGGGCCAGCTGGGGAAAAGCTTTCACTCATGGCAGCAGTAATGAATGATGTAGATAGAGCGGCAGGACGTGGTGGAGTCGGTGCTGTAATGGGTTCAAAAAATCTAAAGGCAATCACAGTAAAAGGTACAGGAAAAGTATCTTTATATGACGAAGAAAGAGTTAAAAAGGTATCAAGCGAAAAGGTTACCACCTTAAGAAATGATCCTGTTGCAGGTCAAGGACTTCCTACTTATGGTTCTGCAGTATTAGTTAATATCATAAATGAAAACGGTGTCCACCCGGTTAAGAACTTTCAAGAGGCATACACAGAAAATGCAGACTTGATTAGTGGAGAGTCTTTGACAGAAAAGCATCTAGTAAAGAAGCAGGCATGTTATAGATGTCCAATAGCATGTGGAAGAGTAGTTAAACTTAAAGATGGTACGATTGCTGGAGGACCTGAATATGAGACCCTATGGTCATTTGGCTCAGATTGTGATGTATATGATTTGGATGCTATTAATCAAGCCAATATGCTATGCAATGAATATGGATTAGATACTATTTCTGTTGGAGCTACAATAGCCACTGCTATGGAGCTTTATCAAAGAGGATATATAACAGATGAGGAAATAGAAGCAGATAATCTATCATTAAACTGGGGAGATACTGAAGCAGTTGTAGGCTGGACAAAGAAAATAGGCTTAAGAGAAGGTTTTGGAAACAAAATGGCTGATGGTTCATTTAGATTATGTGAGCTCTATGGTGCACCTGAGTTTTCAATGACAGTTAAAAAGCAAGAGCTTCCGGCATATGATCCAAGAGGAGTACAAGGTCATGGAATAACTTACGCTGTCAATAATAGAGGAGGATGTCATATAAAAGGATATATGATTAATCCTGAAATATTAGGATATCCTGAAAAACTAGATAGATTTAGTCTTGAAGGAAAAGCTGCATATGCGAAAATATTCCATGATTTAACGGCGGTTATAGATTCTATAGGATTATGTGTATTTACTACTTTTGGGTTAGGTCTTCCTGATTATGTAGATATGTATAATTCAGTTTGCGGGGATATTTATAACAACGACACGTTATTAGAAGCAGGAGAAAGAATATGGAATTTAGAAAAAATATTTAACTTAATGGCAGGAATAGATAGCTCTCAAGATACTCTTCCTAAGAGACTTCTTAATGATCCTATACCAGATGGACCATCTAAAGGATATGTTCATCGATTGGATATACTTCTTCCAGAATACTATAGCGTAAGAGGATGGACAAAAGAGGGAATACCTACTGAAGAAACATTAAAGAGACTAGGGCTTGAAGAATATACAAATTATATAAAATCTTATGAATGTGCAGCTTGTTCAAAATAGAGTTAGTACTTTGACCGAAAGAAAGCAGGTGATAAATTGAAGGTTGAAGTTAGACTTTTTGCTTATTTTAGAGAAGGTAGAGATAAAAAACAGCTTCTTGATTTAAAGGAAAGTGCTACAATAAGAGAGGTTTTAAACATAATTGAGATAAAAGAAGATGAGGTTAGCATACTTTTATTAAATGGAAGAGATGGTTCTGCTGATAGAGAGTTAAAGGATGGAGATATTTTAGCATTATTTCCTCCAGTGGGTGGAGGTTAAAAAATAAAAGCGGAGATAACCTCGCCGCTTTTATTTTTTAAGTAACTTTTCCAAGTTCTCTAGCTTCTATTTTACGTTTTGGAATAATGTAAACTACATAATATACTAGAGGAATAATTACTGCGCCACCTACGATATTACCAAGTGTTGCAGGTATTATGTTTTTTGTGAATATTTGAACCCAAGTTATATCAAAACCCAGATACTTTGCTAAAGGCAAAAAGAACATATTTGCTATACTATGCTCAAAGCCCAACATAACAAAAGTCATAACAGGAAACCACATACCAATTATTTTTGATGTAATATCCTGAGCACCATATGCAATCCAAACTGCAAGTACTACAAGTACATTAGCAAAAATAGCTTTTAAGAAAACTTGTCCGAATGAATAAGCTGTTTTTCCCGTTGCAATAGATAAGGCCAGTTCTGAAGCAGGAGTACCTTCATGATAAGCTCCAATCTTTAATACAGTGAATACAAACAGCATTGCACCTATAAAATTTCCAATATAAACAAGAGACCAGTTTTTAAACATTTGCTTTATAGTTATTTTATTATCAACTAGAGCCATGGTCATTAAACAGTTACCAGTGAACAGTTCGCCACCAGCTATTAATACTAAAACTAATCCGATAGGAAAGACAGCTCCCCCCAAAAACTTCATAACACCTACATCAATGTGTTTAAACGTTTGCATTATGGTTATATCAGCATGAGCACCAATACTGATGAATATTCCAGCAAAGATTCCCAATAAAAGCATGTTTAAAGATGGTTGCGTAGCTTTCTTTATACCAGTAGTAATAGTAGCCTCAGCAATTTCTGCTGGTGTTAAATACCCTTTTGACATTGAAATCCCCTTTCTATAATTGTGAATTTATTAACTGAAATAGTAAGATTAGTAGAATGTCATGAAGTAATAGAATAAATTAGAATTAGAACGGTGTGTATTTTATTGCAGATTGTAAAAACTCATGGATTAGACATCTACTTTAAAATGGTAACATAGAATAATTGCTTTAACAAGCATAAAAATTGTTATTGATGAAGCAAAAAAATAAAGGGTCGTTTAAGACCCTGAGTCTTGCTTTTAAATGAACTATACAGCAATTTCTTCTTGTTCTTCTATACTATTGCCTGATGCATTACTTTCTTCCTTTAATACTAAGTTAAGAATAAGTGCTACAAATGTACCTGTGCTTATTCCAGAAGAGAAAATGCTTTTTAAAGCTCCAGGAAGGTTTGCTATGAAATCAGGTCTAACTGTTATACCTAGTCCTAATCCTATAGAAACAGCAACTATCAGTAAATTACGATTATTTAATTTTACTCTACTTAATGTCTTTATTCCTGAGGCAGCAACATTTCCGAACATTACTATACCTGCTCCACCTAACACAGGATTAGGCATTACTGCAATTAGAGCACCTATTTTAGGAAATATCCCAAGAAGTAATAATAAAATACCAGAAATAATAACTACAAATCTACTTGCTACTTTTGTCATAGGAATTAATCCAACATTTTGACTAAATGATGTGTTTGCATTTGCACCAAAGAATCCTGCAATAAAGCTTCCAGTTCCGTCAGCTAAAAGACCAGCTCCTACTTCTTCGTCTGTTAAATCCTTCTCACATGCTTCACCAATAGCTTTAAGACAGCCTACTGTTTCTATAGTTGTTACTAAATAAGCAGCAACAAATGGAACAAATGCAGCGAAACTAAATTCTACTCCATATCTAAAGAGTTTAGGTAATTCAAACCACTTTGCGGTTACAACAGAAGTGAAGTCGACCATTCCAAGAGGAATACAAACCAAATAACCAACTGCCATCCCTACCAATACTGAAGCTGTGCTTAGTATGCCTTTTCCGTATCTATTTAACATGATAATTATGGTCATAACAACCATAGCGATTACTAAGTTTTGTAAGCTACCATAATCAGCAGCGCCAACTCCTCCTGCTGCCCAGTCAATTGATACTGGAATAAGTGTTAAGCCAATTAATGAAACAACTGTACCAGTAACAACTGGTGGGAAAAATCGCATTAATGGTTTAATAAAACGACTTAGAATCATTTCTATGAAAGAACCTAAAATTGTACCACCAAACATTGCAGGGAGCCCCATAGTGGATCCAACTGCAATAGAAGGTCCAACGAAAGTAAAGTCAGTACCCATAATACAAGGAATTTTAGCACCTACAGGACCTATACCTTTAGATTGTATAACTGTTGCGATTCCTGCTACAAATATAGCTGCACTAACGAATATAGCTGTATCTTGTACTGAAAGACCTAGTCCACCGGCTACAACAAGAGGAACAGCAACTATTCCCCCAAAAGCTGCAACAATGTTTTGAAATCCTAGTAATATTGCTAACAAAAGAGGTGGTTTATCATCAATTTTGTACATTATCTCTGATGCTTCGGTATTATCTTGCTTATTAGAAAGTTTTACTCTACTCATTTTTTATCCCCCTTATGCTTTAGTATTTTATTTTATAAATACAAAATGTTCATTGGAAAACGCTTTTACAATACGTATAAAAAAATCACCTTCTTTCAGTGGGAAATCGATTTTCTGTGAGTTAAAAAAATAGATTAACAAAAACGATGGAAACATAGTTAATATTCTAATGCATGATATATGGTAAGTCAACCTAAAAAAGCAACGGTATGTATAGTATTAATAATTTAAAAAATGACAAAAATCGTTACCATGCCTTTAAAACACTGGATTACGCCGTTTGTTAAAAATAAACTAATGGATATTTTGTATATAATTAACAAACTACAGAAAAATTCCTGATAAATACTATTGCAAATATCATCTTGCTTAAAGTTTTAATTTTTAAAATAAGGAGTGGTTATGCTATTGGATTATCAGATGTAAGGCAGCTTTGAACTGATTCAAGCTTTAAATGGCGATATGATTATTAGCATTAAAAAATACTTTAAAATACGTAAGGAAGAATACGTATGTATAGTTTTACACAAAATCCATTGTTAAAATTAAACATAGACTTAAAATAAAGTTTATGATAAACTGTGTATAAAATTGTAATAAATTAATAAACACTAAACATACAAAACAAGAATTATTATATGAGGAGGGTGCAAAAAATGTTAGTTGAAAAAACAGTAAAAGAATTTGTGGCTTCAGTAGCTAGTAAAGATCCAGCTCCTGGTGGTGGAAGTGTATCAGCTTTGGCTAGTAGTTTAGGTGCTGCATTAACAGCGATGGTTGGAAATTTGACTATAGGAAGAAAAGCTTATAATGCTTTAACGGATGACCAGAAGGCAATGGTTGATCAAAACTTTGAAAAAGCTATGAAGCTTGTTGACAGATTAAATGAATTAGTTGACGAGGATACTACAGCTTTTAATGACTATATGGACGCAATAAAATTGCCAAAAGAAACAGATGAAGAGAAAGCAGCTAGAAAAGTTGCTATGGAAGAAGCTTTAAAGAAAGCTATGGAGGTTCCTTTAGATGCTGCAAAAGTTTCTTTAGAAGTATTAAAATTACAAAAAGTTTTTGCTGATTATGGTAATCCAAATGCTATAACAGACGTTGGCGTTGGTGCATTGCTAGCATGTGGAGGACTTGAGGGAGCATTGTTCAATGTACTTATCAACTTAGGAGGCATAAGCGACGACGCTTATGTAGGACAAATTAGAAAACAATGTGAAGAAGTACTTAAAGAAGGAAAAGAGCTTAAAGAAGAAACATTAAAAGTTGTATATAGTAAATTATAAGATTTGTTTTGACATAAAAAAATTAGAGGGACTTTGAAGCATAACAAAGTTCCTCTAATTTTTAGACAATATTTGAGATAAATGTTAGAAATATATAACGAAAGGTAGATATAGTACATAGTAGAGTATATACATTTTACGTGTATTTTCTATTATGTACTGTATAAAATATTAAATTCAATCCTTTAAGGGGAGTAGATCATATGGGAAGACAAAATGGTATTACAATTGAAGACGCTTTAAAGATGGATTGTATGAAAGGTTGTAACCTTATTGCTGGATTTAAAGGCGTTAGAAACACTATATCAAAAGTAAACGTAATGGCCGACCCTGATATACTAAACTGGGTAGATGAAGGTGAGCTTTTATTAACAACTGCTTATTCTTTTAAAAAAGACAGCTTAGAGGAGCAGAAGAGACTCATTAAAGAATGTACTAAGAAGAAGTTGGCGGGCATAGGGATAAAGATATATCCATATCTAGAATCTCTTCCTGAGGAAGTACTGAGTCTAGCAGAGGATCTAAATTTCCCTATTATAGACATACACTATGCTATTCCGCTATCAGATATTATGACTCCTATTTTTAATGAAATATTCAATAGACAAGCATATTTATTGAAAAAAATAGAAAAAATATATGAGCAGTTTATGAATGCCATGCTAAAGGGTGCAGATGTTAACCATATATCTAGCTTAATAAGTGACAGTATAAAAAACCCTATAGTTGTAAAGCTGGATTTTCCAGATGAGATGATAACTCAGCTTGATTCAGTTGATGATTTAACTAGACAGCTCCTTATTGAAAATACAATGAAATTCTATGACTCTAATTGTGATAGATATAAGGAAAAGAAGTTGGAAGAAAGCAATGAGTTGATTGATGGTAAATACATTAAGCGTATGATAGTTCCTATAGTTGCAAAAGATAGTGTCTACGGTCATATTTTTGCGTGGTCATCTAACACTCCTTTAGGGGGATATGACCTATCCGTATTAGAAATTGCTTCAACTACTATGGCTTTAGAGATTCTTAAAGTTTTATCTGTAAGAGAAGTCGAGAATAGGTACAAATCTGAATTCCTTGAAGACCTTATCTCTTTAGATGATAGAAGAAAAGAAAAAGCTATAGAAAGATCAGCCTTTTTTAATCTTAACAAAAAGGACAAGTATCTAAATATTATGATAAAGATTAAAGGAAGAGATGAAAATCTAAAAAAAGTGGATATTACTTCTGATTCACTGCAACAACATATATTAAAAATGCATGATTCTATAGAGAGAATTATTAAACAGCTTAATTTAACAGGTATTGTAGCAAGTAAAACAGAGCGTATGCTTATACTGCTATCTTATAAGAAGGACGAAAGAATAGAGCCTTCTCTTGAAAAGTTAAATGATTATATAAATGAGCTTATAGATAAGTATAGTAATCTAGAAATAAAAATAGGAATTGGAAGACCATATGAAGGTCTAGAAAACTTTAACAATAGCTATTTAGATTCAATTAAGGCAATTAGTGCGGGTAAAATATTAAGTGATAAGACTATAGTAAGTTTTGAGGATCTAGGAATATTTAAAATTCTATGCCAGGATCATCTTGAAGATGAACTCATAAAGTTCTATGATGCAACTATTAAACCATTAGTAGACTATGATGAAAAAAAATCAACGGAGCTTGTGAAAACATTAGGTGCTTACTTTGAGCACAATGGAAACTTGAAAAGAATGTCTGATTCACTATTTACTCATTATAATACGGTACTTTACAGAATTCAAAGAATTTGTGAGATAACAGATATGAACTTGGAAAATCCGAGCGATAGACTTAATCTTGAAATTGCACTTAAAATAAAACAGTTGCTTAAAAAATGAAAAAGCGTCCACTGGTGTGGACGCTTTGATTTTAATCTTCTAGTAGAGCAACTGCACGGATTGGAGAGCCTGTGCCTCCACGAATTTTTAGTGGAAGTCCAAAGTATAAGAATCTTTTATTAACTACCTTATCTAAATTACAAAGATTCTCAGTATTTGTAATATTATATTCGCCACATACTAGGTGTCCTGAAAAATCTAAGTCATCAGGAGTTTGATCTATAGCTGGGGCATCTACACCTATGTTCACTACACCTTTTTCTGCAAGCCATTTAGCTCCTTCGTAGCTTAATCCAGTATATTCTTTTTGAAATTCTGGAGTGCCATAATATCTATCGTGATGTCCTGTGTACATGAGGAAAATATCACCTTTTTCTATCTCTAACCCTGCCTTGGCTATTGCTTTTTCTAAATCTCTTGGCTCTATATAGGCAGGATATCGAATATGGCTTAAGTCTACACAGATAGCGCTACCACAGAAATACTCTAATGGCATTTGTTCCATACTTGGGCCACCTGGCTTATACTCAATAACTGCATCACTATGAGTTCCGCAATGCTCACTCATAAGTATATTTCTTGCATAAAAGCCTAGTTTTTCACTTCCAGTATTTTTCATGTTTTCTTCATGTGTTTGGTTTGTCATGATAAACGTTTTCTGATGAATTGGAAACAGTGACATTCCTTCAAAAATTTCTTGCGATAAATCAACTATACGTAATCCCATTATGAAAATCTCCTTTCTTTTTTTATAGCACACGGAAAAGTTTAGACATTAACCATGCATACTTTTCATAAAATGCATTTTAACAAAGACATTCTCGATTTTAAAGCTTTTATGAAAGTCTTTGTGGTATTTATTAAGTATAGCATGTATTGAAATAATTAATTTAAATTATGTAAATTATTTTGTATCTTACTTTATTAAATTACACATAATATTTTAAGCACCTGCTTTACTTGTCATTATATATGATTATACTATTTAATTTAAAAAATTCATTCATTAATTTTTTACAAATATAAATTTTTAAAAAACGAAGATAAGCAAACTTTATATGTCGAATTTTGTGCATGACAGGCCTATTTTACCTAGAATCAAGCGTATAGCATGAGTTATTTAAGCATATAAATTTATTTGCATTTATAAATACATTACAAACATGATATTAAAATAATACGTGAAAAGGTTTTAAATTTATAGAAAAAATACAAAGGTAATTGGCCTTTTTTATGGTATTATTAATCTATAAAGGCAATAAATTTTCCACAATAATGTTAATTTCTAATATCATAATTTAATTAGATTAAAAGATAAGGGAGGATTTTAAATGTCAGCAGAAAAACAGTACATCTTGGCAGTACCAAACTTCAGTGATGGAAGAAGAGAAGAAGTAATAGAAGCAGTAGTAAATGAAGTAAAAAACGTAGAAGGAGTAAAGCTAGTAAG
>NZ_JBNPXI010000032.1:0-39461 GCF_050433385.1 Brassicibacter mesophilus | reverse complement strand
TTGCGAAATCTTTCTGTTTTGTGTATAATTCATACTAGAATACCTCCTGTTATTTAAATTTAAGGGTCAGTTTTTCACGTGAGATTATCTGACACATCGTATTTTAACAGGTGGTATTTCTTTTTTCAAAGTTCATTTTTATTTATTACAGGAATGCTCCTATTTAATGAATATCACAGCACCATTGGTAATTTGGCCTCTATCCTCTACGATGGGAAAGAAAAACGCACTTTTATACTTTGAACAATCTGCCTGTTTACTTGAGCTTTCCCTGATAAACATCGCCAGTGGGTCAAATAAATTCGTCAGAAAGCTGGTTTTCCCAGAAAACACATCTTCTACAGCGTCTAGAATTTGGAAGTTTGAGTCAGTAATGCGATCTAAAATATTATGATTTTTTGCAGAAAATTCATCGATATACAATCCTGTTTCTTCTGTTAACGCATTGTTGACAAACAGTATAATCCCGTCCTTCCGAAATACAACCATTGGGTATATGAATTCTCTAATTGTTTGCGAGTATAATCCATCCTCTAAGATCAACTTCTGAAATCGGCGTACAACCATATCCTGTACATTCTTTTCTTTTCGCAGGATAGTTAGCAGCTTGACAAGCTCCTCAATTGACTGCCCTTTTATCTTTTTTTCTTTCATTGCACGTATTCAACCTCCCCATGTGCTTGCTGCAACTTAATTATATAGGTGTTATGAGGATTGAGATAGTAATCTAGTGCGGAATTTTCATAATCTATGGCTGTATTGCAAACAAAAAGAGCATCCAAATAGTGTTGGAAGCCCTTTTTCCTGCGGTTTTTAGTTTAAGTTATGAAAGCTCGATATTGAGAAGGTGTCATGCCTACCTTTACTTTGAATATCTTTGAGTAATTTCCGTTATAATCCACTCCGCAGCTTTCGAAAGCCTGCGTCACAGACAGATTTTTATCACATAGTTTTTCCTTGATTTTACGAATCTTGACATCTTGGTAATAACCGTATGGTGTCATGCCTGTATGCTTTTTAAATAGCCTGGTGAAGTGATATCTACTCAAGTTCACAACGCTTACCAATTCATCTATGTCGAATTCCTCTAGCCAATGGTTTTCAATGTATTCCTTTGCCTTCACCATTTCCTCTTTGCCATCATACAGCCTAGATGTAACAAAGACATGCACCACATAGACCAGCCGGTTCTGATCGTCATAAATTGGGTAACAAATGATGTTCTGATAGCAACTGTCAAAACATAATTCGCCAGTCTCAAAGCGATCAATAATCCCTCGAATTGGCATATTCAAATTTTGAAAATGTACGACTTCTCCTTGAAATGACCTTTCGATTTGTGCTCTGACTTCTTCTCCCCACTTATCAATGACAGGGTCTTTCAAGACATTGAATTTTCCGACGATATGATCTTTAGATGGTATATGCATCACCCTTAGACACGCTTCATTCGTTAATACCATCATTCCATCCGGAGAGTAGACATGAATTGGATAGGGAAAAAATTCTATAATTCTTAAAAGCAGAGCTTCATTTACATTCAGTGATTTAAACGACGAAACGAAGCTGCTTTGTGTGTGATCCTTTAATTTAAAATTATCTTTCTCAAATACTTCATCAGTCACTTCTCCTGAAATATGGGATTTTCTCCGCCGTCTGTCATCCGGTTTCGGAGCATCTTTTGGGATAAGCCACAGATTTCCTTTTTTTGTTGCACCATTTATACGTCCCTCGGAGCAATGTAATGTCACTATTCTACTGCCGAGTCCCCATTTTTCACTTACTTCCTTTATTGTCAAATATTCCACTCTTACCACCACCTTTCGCTGCAGATTTTTTATTAGTATACTGCAAGCTCTCGCATATTGCTACAAATAGCAATATATTATTAACCAGACTACAAGAGGATACAACAATACTGATTTATTATTTTTTATCTCGATAGTGTACAAGAAGTCAATATTGAAGGCGAATTTTCTCCGTCAAAGACCAGAGTATTTTTTTAGCTAGATATATTTTCTTATTAAAAACTTACCCGCGCTCTGAGGTATATCTACAGTGACACTATTAAAGGTCCCAAAACTGCTGTCCAGTTCAATATATATGCAAAAAGGGACGATCATCTTCCACTATCATTATTTAAAACATAGACGATCTTCCTTTCATTAGAAACACTAGGTCATTCAAAACCTCTTACTTTCATTTACTAATTTACCCATTAATCTTTTAAAAATATTATATATTATTTGATAACATATAAGTAGAATGTATTATTAGTATTTCATCTTTTGAGATGTAGTGTGGTGATGACCCACTATTCTTCCTAAGCAAATCCTCGAAACCCAATTTCCTTTTCGTGTATTTGTCATTTCTATACATAGATACAAACTCTCTAAAAAATTCCCTCAAACTTTTTAGTCTAAGGGAACATAAAAGTACTATATTTTTCTATCAAGGCTCTATCTTTAGCTTAACATCATTCTATTTCCTCTCTATTCTTACTGCCATCTCCACATGCCTTGAGGATACAGAAAAGATGCTGCATAGACCTAATAGACCCTTGGCGGAAGCTTAAATTTCCTGCAATTATTTACTGTCTTTTGTAAAGGCAACTTCATCAAAAGGATTGTAAAAGATTACTGCTCCAAGAGATGATTTTATCATAATATAAGACTAAGTCAGTCTCATCCATTGCAGTTAGCTTTTTTCTATCTATGCAAATGTTCAGTATCTCTTTATCTATCCCATCTAAATGTTTTCTCAAATCTACTTTACTACTTATATATTGGTTTGTTTCATCAAAATACTTGGCTTGCAAAATAAAAAATGCTGACTTATAAAGTGCCGATAATATTTCAGAGCTGTTCTCATAGATGAAATTATGACAGCTCGCATGATACAGATTACACGCACCTATTTTTACGGCACGTTTAACATCAGCTTTGTCGATCAGCGGTAGCAAATAGTCTATGCTGCGGTAAATTGGCTGCGTGTCATGATAGAATTGAAACAAATCAGATTTTTCCCAACTTAAAATTTCACTTTGTCCGGAAATAAATCCGCAGGCTTTCTCCTTGTAAGGCATTGTGGATATTATCTCACGATATTTTTTCAAATTCTGCATAGTCAGTTCTTTCAGGATAACTACAATATCTATATCACTGCTATCATTCGCTTCTTTGCGTTTATAGCTTCCCTGCAAACCTATAAAAACAACATTATCTCCATATTCTTTTTTTACTTTTGAAACAAGTTCATTTATCCAAGCATCTATAAAGAAAGTCATATTCTCACCTCTTATTTTCTACTTTCCTTAAATGAATAAGGAATCTTTCCAATCCCGTATAATCAGTTAATTATTATCGAATATTTATCATTCCTACAATTCTTTTTGCTCTGATTTTTACTCATTTTTTCTAAAACTACTGTATATAACGGTTTATATGCTTTTTTTATCCTTTTGAACATAACGTGTCATCAGAATCACCGTTTCAACATGCCTTGAGGATACAAAAAAGATACCTGTTAAGCCTAGTCCGCCCTTGGCGTCAGAGTATATTTCTGAAAAAACCACTATTCAATGCAAATTTTTTAGGTTCTTACTGTCCACATTATGCAAACTAAGCTCTGCCTAGCTCTAGGGCGAGGTATACTATTAATGCATTACTCAATATAAGTAGTCCACTTACCGCATTTATTACACCAGTATATAGCGAAGTCCAATATACCATCAGCTGCATTCAAATCGAAAGTAAAAATTTTTCCATCTTCAATGAATCCTATATCTCTACGCCAGACACTAAAGCTTTCAGTTTCACATTGCGGACACTCCGAATCACATTTTCCTACATATTCAAAATCATCAATCGTTATTCCATTATCCTGTAAAAAATGAACTATAGCTTCTTCATAACCTATATCTGAAAGCTCAATAAAATCTTCTAATTTTAAAAATTCACTCATACAAAACCTCCTTGTATTCCTGCTAAACTATGTTGATTAAATCATGAGTATTTATATAATACTATTAAATTCTTCTGTATATTTTATTACCTTTGATATCAAGACACTTCCTTCTTTAACTTCATTTTATAGTATTCGCATTTTTGTGTCTACAGTATTATACTAACACCAATACCTATAAGAATACCAATTAATGCTTGCAACAAAAAATCACTACTCTCAATAAAAAACCGCCACAAAAGTGACGGTAATAAACAACAACTATTTGATTAACTCTTTACCACCCATATACATTTGCAATGGTTTCGGTATTGATATGGTACCATCTTCTTTTAAATTATTTTCTAAAAATGATATCAACATTCTTGGAGGTGCTACAACTGTATTGTTGAGAGTATGCGGAATATAGTTTTCTTTATTTTTACTTTTTATCCGGATAGAAAGACGTCTTGCCTGTGCATCTCCTAAGTTAGAACAACTACCAACTTCAAAATATTTTTTCTGTCTCGGTGACCATGCTTCTATATCTATACTTTTTACTTTTAAATCTGCCAAATCACCCGAACAACACTCCAAAGTACGTACCGGTATATCTAAAGTGCGGAAAAACTCAACCGTATATTGGTATAGTTTTTCGAACCAACCTGCACTATCTTCCGGTCTACATACCACAATCATTTCCTGTTTTTCAAATTGATGAATTCGGTACACACCACGCTCTTCAATGCCATGAGCACCAATTTCTTTACGAAAACACGGCGAATAACTGGTTAATGTTTGAGGGAGTTTTTCTTCATCAATAATTGTATCAATAAATTTACCAATCATAGAATGTTCACTTGTGCCTATGAGATATAAATCTTCCCCTTCAATCTTATACATCATATTTTCCATTTCTGAGAAGCTCATAACACCGTTTACAACATTGCCTCTAATCATAAATGGGGGTATATAATAGGTAAATCCTCTATCAATCATGAAGTCCCGTGCATAAGAAAGAATTGCAGAATGCAAACGTGCTATATCACCACAAAGATAATAAAAACCATTTCCACTTGTTTTTCTTGCACTATCAATATCAATACCCTTTAACTTTTCCATAATATCAACATGATATGGTATCTCAAAGTCTGGTACAACAGGCTCTCCAAATCGTTCAATTTCAACATTCTCGCTATCATCCTTACCAATTGGTACAGTAGGGTCTATAATATTGGGGATAACCAGCATCCTTTTGCGAATCTGAACATCAAGGTCATCAATTTTCCGCTCCAATTCTGCGAGTTCATCTGCCATAGAAGTTATATCTGCCTTCGCTAATTCAACTTCATCCTTTTTTCCTTCTGATATTAATACGCCAATTTTTTTACTAATCGAATTTCTTCTGCTTCTGAGATAGTCACGTCTTGTTTTTGCTTCCCGATTTTGAATATCTAAAGCAATAACTTCATCTACAAGTGTGATTTTTTCATTCTGAAATTTTTTTCTGATATTTTCTTTTACAACCTCAGTGTTTTCACGCAATAACCTAATGTCTAACATTATTTTCCTCCTCATATATTTTCTTTTCATAGAGATAATAGTATGAGTTTAGAAAAATAAAAGCCTTCCAAACCCATACAAATAATATGGGACGGAAAGCATCCGCGGTACCACCCAAATTGTCAGATAAAACTGACCACTCAAAAGTGCTGTAAAGGGCACACCCTTCGACTCATCGCCGACAGCTCTAAAAATGGAACGGTTTAACCTCTCACCGGTTCGCACCAACCACCGGCTCTCTGGGAGATTTATAAACCTTAGTTTTTATCATCGCTGTTAAATATATTATATGCATATATAAATAAATTTACAAGAAGAATTGTTATTCTGTGGTAAAAATATAAAACTTCACCTTATCCCTAAGGATTTGCTTGGGAGATATCATCTTCATGATGTCATCTATAATACGTTTCGAGGTCAAATTCAAAAGCAAAACGACTGAGGCAATCAGTAAAAGCGAAGAAATAAAGTGACATCTTTTATGAAGTTTGTGGAAATTTAAGAAATAAATCTCTTGAGTCTTCAACTTATCTATTATACTAAATGGAAACAAAATTCATACTATCAATTTATATTTTGATGACAACAAATAAAATAATAATGAGATTAATAAATTTTTGAGAGATATCTACTTTATTGTTAATAATCTTTACTACATTAAACAATAGAATCAGAAAAAATCAAAATCATGAAATTGAGAAAATATAACTTTAAAGAAAATAAAAATATCCCACACTCATTCGCCCAGACAAATATTGGAGCAATAATCTATATTTTTATTAGTTAGTAATCTTCATTTATACAATAACAAACCCTAGATTCTACTTAACGAACTCTAGGGCATTTTACTATCTATTTTTCATTTTAGAACCTCAAAATACTCTTCTAATCACGTGTTCTCCCATACTTATTATTTCTCTGTTTAAGCAACCAAGTAATATTTTCACCGTATAATAATCAAATAAACATCAGCTTAAGATTATTCTTCTGCTCACTCTTCTAATGGCTCCCCATTGATCAGTTTCTTAATCCATCCTAAGAGTTCTTTTAGTTTTCTTATCTCAAAAACTCCACTACTTTGTGTTAATCTTCCTTGCTCCATAAGTGATCTTTACAACGTAATCATGTTTGTGAAGAATTTGACATTCTTCAGTTTTCCATGATCTAGGTATGATTTTATAGTAATTCATTCTTCAATTTTTCCAGACGATAGTCAAATTTATACTTCGCTCGTCTAGGATTCCCTTCTGCTCTTTTTATAGAAAGAGTGTTTAAATGATAACTTACAGACCATAAAGTGTCAAAAGAAAGATTTTTATTATATTGGCATAAAGACCCTCTTCTTCCAGATGCAATTTCTATACCTAATTCTCTTGAATAGTTTCTTCCACTTTGCAAATTTTTAGTGACAGTATCATAACGGTCTAATGTTGAATACCAGTTCCCTTCTGGCTTACAATCAAATTCTTTCATTTCTTTTTCAATAAAATGATTAGTGGCAACAATAAATCTTTCACCGGGTTTAGGATACCTGACTGCCATATGCTCTGGACACATTTCTACTACTGCTAAACGTCCTAATGCATCTGCCAAAACTATAGATTGAGATGTCATAGTGGGAGTATTCTTTAGATATTCAATACACTCGTTTACATTTTTGCACTTCTCAAGTAATAATCGAACAATGAATAAAAAATTCAGACCTGGACTAATCGTCTTTGGGGCAACAAAAGTCATTCCAACAGCCAAACCATGTACATTCATGCCATCTTCTTTTCCAATTAAGCCATCACCGTGACCTAAAAAACTATAACCTTTATGGGGTTTATACAATGCACTTTCAGTTGTTTTTTTAAGTGAGACAAACATATCATGGTTTCGAACAAAATAAACGTCTTTATTCTCAACATAAGCAAAAGTAGAACATCCAACATCAAAACTGTATGCACCTGCAGTTATTAGAAAAGTCCCAAATAACAAAAAATCGACTTTTAAACCATCGGCCATACCTTTAACTTCTTCAATAATTTCTGGATAAACTTCTTTACAAATATTCAAAGAATCTGTTCCCATTCTTAGGCGAGATGCACCAAAATCTAATAGAGGGTTAAAATCTACACCATTTTTTCTTAATAGTTTGCCATAGTGATGCCCCATTTCATAATGCTTTCCTTTAAATCTAGGTTTATACATTTCCTGATTCCTCCTTTATAATAAGGAGTTTAGTATATTTTTTCATTCTTGACTTGACAGTTATTGCTTTTTTATTGGAAGAAATATTTTCATATGCCCAGTGTTTTTCTTCAAAGAGAAATCTTTACTATAACCTTCAAAAATATTATGATTATCCAAAATCCAACCAGATTTCTTTAACCAAGTAAAATAGATAAATCTATACAAATCCTTAATGTATTCAAAATTTGAGTGAAGAGAAAATACAGCATAGAGCTGATTCCCAATTTCTATAGGTTTCATTTCATGAGCTTCTTCAACAAAAACCCCACCAATATAAAAGCTCTCTAAAGCATAAGGATCAATAGTTCTAACATCACAATTCGATGAAAGCCAAATCGTATACATATATTCTCCGCTAGGGACAATATTTTTTTTATGACAGTACTCATGTAACATATTCCAATACTTTTCAATGTTTAGATTATACAAGCTAGTTTTACCATAGAATCCTTTTAGTTCTAGTGATTTGTAATAAATGATTTCAGGCATGAAATTTTCATTGATTCTAATAAGTTCTAGTTTATTTTCAGTGAATGGTGCCAACATTAACAGATCATTTTCTCCAACATGATTTCTATATTCATTCGGACTACAAGCAAAATATTTTTTAAACGCTCTCGTAAAACTTTCGTGAGATTGGTAACCTGCATCTAAAGCTATATCAATGATTTTATCTTCTGTAATTTTTAAACGCTTTCCAATAACCGTAAATCGTCTTTTTCTTATATAATCACCAATGGTTTCATTCGTTAAAGCAAGAAAGATCCTGTGAAAATGAAACTTTGATATATAAACTCTTTTCAACACTTCTTTGTATAAATTCTTATCAAATAAATTCTCTTCAATATATTCAATAATCGATAGTACTATTCTTTCATAATCCATTGGAATCATCCTTAAAATATAATTAATTTTATATTACCATATTTCTTCAATCCCGTCATAATCGTTGCGATTCGTTCCTCTTAAAATACTCAACAAATTTCGATTTTATTTTGTTAGCTCAACTACTCATTATTAAATTTCAATATAGATATTTTATAATATTTTTCATGATCTAGTTTAAGTATTGATACTTCTTTCCACTTATCATTTTTTTATATCTTTTATATTTTCATGTAATAAAACATCATCTCCAATTAATAAGAATTTATGCTTTAGTATTTATCTATTAGATCATCTTCTTTATCTTTTTTAAAATCCAAATTAGATAAGATGACAAAAATATTAACATTAAACTTGATAAATAACTTTATTGACAAGGGAAGTAATATTTGCCCAAATAACTAGATGAACGTTCAGCTAGTTATTTGGGCTATTATTTAATAATACATAAAAAAATAATTAATACGAAGCCTTTAACAAAATAAATACACAAAATATCTAGCTAAACTGACTCATTAATATAACTAAAATTATACAAAAGGAGTGTTTAAAATTAAAGCTTTATACTTTCCCGAATTAAACAAAGTTGATTTGAGAGATGTTGATAAACCTGCTATTAAAAATCCAACTGATGTACTTGTAAAAGTTACTACGACAACTATTTGTGGTAGTGATATTCATATTATTAAAGGTCTTATACCAACAAATCCAGGATTTGTGCTAGGGCATGAATACGTAGGTATTATCGAAGAAGTTGGTGAGGACGTTAAAAACTTTAAAGTAGGAGATAGAGTTATAGGCCCTCCAGCTCCTTACTGTGGGAAATGTGAATTTTGTAAAAAAGGGTATGTTTCACACTGTAAAAATGGTGGTGTTCACGGTAGTGGTGAAACATTAGGAAATATACCTGGTGTTCATGCTGAATATACATGTGTACCTCATGCTGATTCTTGCTTATTAAAAGTACCTAAACATCTTACCGATGAACAAGTTATTTTTATTTCTGATATAGCTTCTACAGGTTATACAGGTGTTGCCCACTGTGATCTACAAAAAGGCGAGACTATTGTAATCTTTGGTTGTGGACCTGTAGGTATGGCAACACTTTTAACTGCCAAGCTACATAACCCTAATAAAATAATCGTTGTTGAAAAATCAGAGAAAAGATTGAAAAAAGCATTAGAACTGGGTGCTACTCACGCTATTTCTGCTACTGGTGATAATGTACTTGATAAGATAGCTGAATATACGGATAACAAAGGTGCTGATGTTGTTATTGATGCAGTGGGTCTACATATAACAATAAACCAAGGAATTGAATGTTTAGGTGTAAGTGGTAGAATGTTCCTTGTTGGTATCCCTTCAAAGGCTATTGATATTTTACCAAATCATTTCTATAAAAATATTTCTTTCCAAATGGGATTAGGAGATTTGAATAACATCAAAGGTTTACTTGATAATGTTAGTAATGGAAAACTAGATCTTACCCCTCTTATAACTCATACAATACCTTTAGATGATATCGAAAATGCTATTGAATTAGTTCAACATAAACCTGATGAAGTAATTAAAGTAATTATTAAACCTTAATTTAAACTTACCTTAATAGTTTTTTTAGTTCTGACTTCAAAATCAAAATTTGAAATACTGTTATATTTAATGGTAATATGATATAATAAACAATAAATAAACAAAAAGACTCTAATAATTTTTATTATAGTCTTTTTTTGTCATACGCAGCACTATTTATTATAAAGGAGCATTCCAATGGATAATATAAAAAGAAGAGATGCTGAATTGTCTAAGAAAAATATATTGCATGCAGCTGAAACCCTTTTTGCTCAAAAAGGTTACCATTTAACAACTTTAGCAGATATTGCTGAATTAAGCGGTGTATCAAGAACTACGCCATCTTATTTTTTCGAAAACAAAGAACAATTATATAAAAAAGTTATTGAAAATTTAATTGAAGATGAAAAAAATTATGTTAATACGCTAATACTTAAAGAAGGTGAATTAACTGTTGAAGCATTAAAAACTATTTTATCTCGCCATATTGATTATACTTTTAAGCATCCTAATTTAACTAAAATATTAGTGGCAGAATCTTTAAACGAAAATAGACAAAGCTGGATACTTGATTTCTTTCCTGATATGATTTCATGGAGTTATAAATATTTAGAAGATGCACAAAATATAGGCATAATACGACAAGATATTGATACCAATACTTTATGGTTAAATGCAATGGCAATGGCATGGTTACCAATCATTACACAACATACTTTTCTTAAATTAATTGGTAAAGATTTTACAGATGAGGATTTTATAAAACATCATAAAAAGCAAATGGAAACATTGATATTCGAATCAATACTTAAATAAGGGGGTGTTTCAGAATTAAAGAGCTGAGGCACCCCTCCCAAGTTTTTTTCAATTATGATAACTATCACTTCCTTATTTATCTCTTACCATATTTAATTGTTTAATTATTTCAAAATATTCTTTGTCTAATTTTTCTTTTTCATCAGGCGTTGCTGATAACATTTTTCCTGTTATTTGTATTCTTTTTAGCTCAAGTAATGTCTTTTCTGCTTGAACAACATTTTTTTTGTTTGAACTATAGCTATTGTAATCCTTTAAATTACCCTCAAAATGTTTTATTTTCTGTTCAGATATATCAATGATATTCGTAGCCAGTGTGTTTATAAATCTTCTATCGTGAGATACAAAAATTACTGTTCCTTCGTAACACTTTAATACACGTTCTAATACTTCTACTGATGGAACATCTAAATAATTAGTAGGCTCATCAAGAATGAGAACATTAACCTCTGAAACTAATAGTTTTGCTAAAGATAATCTAATTTTTTCTCCACCACTTAAAACAGAAACAAGTTTATTCATATCAGAATCACCAAATAGTAAGTTTGCCAAAATATTTCTAACAACACTTTCTGCTTGAATACTATTTTCTAAAACAGTATCTAAAATGGTCTTTTTTTCATTTAAATTTTCAAATTCTTGATAAACAAACCCAATCTTAGCTTTGGGTACAATTTGAATAGAAGGAAATCTGTTTTCAATAAGTTTCAATAAAGTAGTTTTTCCACTTCCATTTTTTCCAATTATAGCTGTTTTTCCTCCGTTTTTTATCATAAATGAGGTATCTTTGAAAATTGGCATATTAGAATATGAAAATGATAAGCTATCTGATTTGATGATAATTTTATTTTTGGGTGGATTAGTTAAGCTAAAATTTAATTTTATTTGTTCTTGTTCAATCGGTTTCTCTTTTACTTCTAAATGTTCTAATCTTGATTGAATAGCTTTAGCTGATTTTTGCATGCTTTTTTGCCTGCCATCGTTTGACCTGCTTGTGGCTACATAATTTCTTGTTTTATATTCTGAATTGCTAATTTTTTTCGGCTTTTTCGTTATTTTTGTTGCCTGTTTTTTCTTATTTACATAAGCCTCTTCTAATCTTCTCTTCTCTATTTTATAATTTAAATATTCACTTTTCTGAGTTTCAAGTTCTAATTCTTTTTGTTTTTTATAGTTGTCAAAATTCCCTTGATAATCATATAATGTGTTATTCCTAATTTCTATGATACGATTGCACACTTGATTTAGTAATTCAGTATCATGGGTAATCAAAACAAAAGAATCTATATTAGTTAACTTATTTTTTAATAACTCAATTCCATTTAAATCAAGGTTAGAGGTAGGCTCATCTAATAAAATTAAATGCACTGATTTGCTAAGTACTTCTGCGAGTCGTAAACGAGTTTTCTCTCCACCACTTACAAAATTATCATTCTCTTTTTTTTGAACCCCTAATTCTTTTAGTAGCTTTCTTTCTGCCGTGTGATTAAAAGTATCAAATTGTTTGAAATAAGAAATTTCACTGTATTTTTTAATTATGCCAGTATCTATATCAGTATCACCAGAAATTATTTTTAGGAGAGTAGTTTTTCCACTTCCATTTAACCCAATAAGACCAATACGGTCGTTCTCATTGATTACTAACTTGGAGAAATGGAACAATATGTTTTCTCCAAAACTTTTCTGTATATTTTCCATTTCAAGAATAACCATCCTATCACACCTCCTACCATGTAAATATCTCTATTTGATTTTAACAAGTTGTTATACTTGTTACTACAACATAAATGTTTATAAAAAAAATGTGTTGTACGATTACGCACAACACATTTTGCTAATAAGAATTATCTTTATTTTCTTTTCTAAGTATTCGCCTTATACTTTCTTCAACTAAGAAATATTTTTCAGAAAGCTCAACAACGGAAAATCCATTTTTATAATCTTCATGAATTTGTTTATTTCGTTTATTCAATAGTTCTTTTGTATCTGTATTTTCTCCCCAAGACTTTCTATTATATGTTTTCTTAGGAATATATACTATTTCACCTTGAACATAGTTTTGGATTTGCTTTAATATTTCTCTTGGCAATACGTCAGCAGCTTTAACATAGCCCATTTGCGCACCTCCTAAATAGTAAGTTGTTTAGGACTTGCAAAGGCTATATACAATATTTAATTATATAGTGCAATAGCCTTTGCTACGCACGAAATGTTCCTACTCCCATAACTCTTAACCTACCTTTCAACTATTTATGTGTATTATATCACAAATAAATCGAATTTTGAAAGAGAAGAAAGAGCTATTTTACAATCAGCCAGTTTTTGTTTTTTTCCAATATCAATTTATATTGGGATAGCTGGGCCGCTTTGGTGTCATTATCCAGGTACTTCACGGATACCTAGACTTTTACCTTATTATCCTGTTTCTGAAAGATGAGATTTATCAGTTATAATAACATACAATATTTCGCAATTAGTTTTAGAGCATTGTTCTTTACATATATGGTATAAGCAAAATAGAGCGGTTTATATCTGTGGACGATATGCCAAACATGGTAAAGTAGGCTGAAGAACATACCAAAACTCTAGAAAAAGAAGTAAATAAAAAGCTTTCATCCTTTTTTAAAAAAGTAGAAACTTTAAAATCTAGACGTAGAAAACATATAGACCTCTTAGCTGATAGAATAATCTCCAAAGAAGATTATGGCAATAAATTAATGGAGAACCAAGAAAATTTGAAGCTCTACAACTAGAAAAAGTGATCCTTACACCTCACCGTTTGCACCCAGTAATCCGAATACTTCACCACGACAAACAGTAATATCTATGTTTTCTACTGCTTTTACGTTGTGGTAAGACTTACTCAGTTTTTCCACCTTAATTGTTACTTCCATGTCCATCGTTCCCCCTTATTTTTCATTCTCCAAAATATTAACACCAGAAATAAGTCTGGTGTTAGAGTGTAGGGTAAATTAAATTTTTTATTTCACCTATAAAAATTGTCCTGTTACAGAATTCAAGGAATTCCCAATTATTTCAGGTGGCCCTTCAGCAATGACATTGCCTCCATTAGTTCCTCATCCAGGTCCCATATCAATCACCCAGTCTGATAATCGGATAAAATCAATGTTATGTTCTATAGCAACTACCGAATTTCCTTGATCCACCATTCGCTTTAGCATACTAATTAGCCGTTCAACATCTTGTGGATGCAATCCTGTTGTCGGTTCATCCAAAAGATATAGAGAATTTCCGGTAGCTGGATTTGCCAATTCCTTCGCTAATTTTATTCTTTGAGCTTCACCACCTGATAACGTAGATGCGGACTGTCCCATGGAAAGATATCCAAGCCCCACTTGCTTAAGAATTCTAAGCTTTTCTGATATTTGCTTCTCATCTTTAAAAACAGAACACGCCTCATCGATAGACATCATAAGAATATCTGAGATGTTATGTGATTTATACTCTACTTCCAGAATATTAGTTTTAAATCTCTTCCCTAGACATTCAGGACATGAAACTTCTATATCTGGCATAAAGTGCATGGAGACTTTCAAAACCCCGCTACCTTCACATTTCTCACATCTTCCACCTGAGACGTTGAATGAGAAGTCTTTCGCCTTTAGGCCCTTTTCTTTTGCCAGTGGAGTGTTCCCAAACAGTTCACGTATTGAAGTAAAAATATCAGTATAGGTAGCTGTATTTGATCTACTAGAACGCCCAATGGGCATTTGGTCAATCATCAATACCTCCTTTATATTTTCAAGTCCATAAATACCTTTGCACTCTTTAGAAGATAATTTTTCATTTTGAACGTATTGATATAGTACATCAAATAATAAACTGGACTTTCCTGCTCCAGATACTCCTGATATAGCTACCAGTTTTCCCAAAGGTATTTCAACATCAATGTCTTTTAAATTATGAACTTTCGCACCTTTTATGTAAATAGACTTTCCATTCCCTAGATTCTTCTTATGAGAAACTACTGAGGCTTTATTGTACAGATACTTTCCTGTTACGGAGTTATTATCGTTTTTAATTTCTCGTGGAGTTCCAGCTGCAACAATAGTTCCGCCATATTTACCAGCTCCTGGTCCAATGTCGATAACATAATCGCATACTTCAATAAAATTTGTATCATGTTCTACAACCAATACAGTATTGCCCATATCTCGTAAGTTTCTAAGCATTCTTATCAACTTTTTATTATCTATTGCATGAAGTCCAGTAGTTGGTTCATCAAGTACATATAAAACTCCAGTTAACCCAGTTCCAAGAAGCGTAGCTAATCGAATACGCTGTAACTCTCCAGCTGAAAGGGTCGAAGCTAATCGATCTAATCTCAGATAACCAACACCTATCTCAACAAGCCTACCGAGTTTTTCTAAAATTACTAATATTATTGGAGAGACCATTTCTTTAATGTTGTCAGGTAAAGTCTCTAAAATATGATTCATCCATTTATAACAATCTTCAATTTCCATACTATTTATCTCTATTATATTTTTCCCATAAATTCTAACTTTTCGGCTTTCCTCTTTTAATTTTATTCCTTTACATGCAGGACATGTAGTTGAAACAAAGAACTTTCCAAGTTTTTCTACGCCACTTTTCTTTTCTGAATAGCGACGCATCAAGTTTGTGACAATACCTTCAAATTTCCCATCAGGTACAGTTTTAGGTGGTTTAATCGTAGGATATATTTTTTTAAATTGATCACTTTCAACCCCGTACAAAAGTAGAGCCGTTTGCGTATCGTTGTAATCTCGAATCAATAAATCCACACTAAATTCAAACCCATAGTGCTTTCCTGCATTGACCATCGAATTTCCGTAGCGATTGATATATGCCTCATCCCACCCATAAATGCCTCCGTCCCAGATACTCTTATCAATATCAATTAACATTTTAAGATTTGCTTCATTTGTGACTCCTAGGCCTTTACATACTGGACATGCACCTTCCGGTGTATTGAATGAAAAGTCTCTTTTTGTCATTACCTTTACAGCCTTTCGGCAGTGAGGGCAACGATGACTTTTCTGAAAGTCTAATGAAGTCATATTTGTCTGTGAAATAATCTCACCACAAAAAGGACATGGATATTCACCAATCTTAGAAAAAAGAATTCTTAAAAATGATAATACATCAGTAAAAGTTCCTACAGTAGATCGGGGATTCATATTGCCATGATGTTGTTCAACGCTGATTGAAGGTGAGAGCCCTTCAATTTTATCTACTTTTGCTCTGGGCATTAGGTCTGTTGCTATTCCTAGTGATTCCATATAAAGTCTTTGACATTCACGTTGAAGAGTTTCAAAGGCTAAAGTAGATTTACCTGAACCAGATAAACCAGTTATTGCTACAAGCTTATTTTTGGGTATTTTAAGAGAAATATTCTTTAGATTATTACCTTTTGCTCCATTCACTAGAATGTATTCATTCATACGCATCCTCCCTTTCTATAAGAAATAATAACACCATAACAAAATCTGGTGTTAGAGTGTAGGGTTATTTAAAATCTTTTTTTGAACTCATTAAGTTGAACCAATATATTTTTTGTGTTTCTTTCGGCATCTCTCAATGATGTTAAAAGTTTATCACAAGCAGTGACAATATCTTCATCATCTTGAGGTGTGTCTATGACCATTTCTAAATTTGTTTTAGGATCTCGAGACAAAGCACTTAACATACGTAAAATTGCAGCAAGAGAATAGTTAGCACAACGAAGTGAACGTATGATTTTTAGTTGTTTGATATCTTCATCTGTATAAACCCGATAGCCATTTTGCTTACGCTTAATAGTCAAAAGACCATTCAATTCCCAATTTCTTAGAGTATCTATTGTAACTTGTAGATAGTCAGCTGCTTCTTTCCGCGTTAAACACAATTTATCTACCTCGTCTGTGTCACCTGTGTCAGATAACATTTCCTTTACAATTACGATGGCTTCTTCAGCATTTATCTGCTCTTTTCTAATTTGTTGCAAATAATTTTCAGCAAAGCAAATCGCCTTATCAAATTTTCTTTTCGCTGATAGTTTAATAATGTCAACTGCTTTTTTGCGTAAACCATTCTGTAATACCTCTACTTCAAAAGCAGTTCGTGCGAGTTTAAATTGCTCTAGGTGAAAATCTGTAAAAACACGATATCCATTTTTCTTACGTTCTGCTTGTGGTATAAGTTCATACTTTTCATAAAGTCTAACAGTATTTGAATGTACACCGATTATTTGTGCAATATCTGAAGTTTTATAGGTTTTCATTCAGCCATATCACCTCCTATAACTTTAATTATACCGCTCAACAAATGTCTGGTGTTATAGTGGAGTGTTTTAACTTATTTGCAACTATAAATTTTTATGGGTTTGGTTAGCAATCATGAAATAAAAATCTAATATTAATTAGTAACAAATCATTTAAATTCTTTAAATATCAAAAATGTGTTGGTCTACCTTTTTTTTACTTTGCCTTTAATAATACCTACTACTATATCTTTTGTTAGTTCTTCTTTTTTTGCTGACGAACGAATAAGTGCTGATTTTTTCATATCTATTTTTGCACCTTTTATTTCTGATATTACTGAATACACTAGATACTGTTCTTCTTCATTTAAATATGATAAATTTACACCTGCATGAATGAGTATTTGATTTTGGTTTATTAATTCTTGATTTGTCAATGACATACTCAAAATCGATAATACAAAACTTATCATAGAGTCTATTCGAAAAGTACTCACCTCTCAAAGCAACTTTAACTGTTTCAAAATTTTCTTCTAACATATTCATTTACACCGTTATTTTTTCTAAGTAATAGTTCATTAAAGATTTCTTGATCAGTAAACCATGCTGCTGTCCATATACAATATTGGGTATTTCTTGTTCCTTGAACAATCTCTTCTTTAATTTCATCAAAGACAACATTGTGTTCTCTAAATTCATCAATTTCAAGATTTACAGGCCTTGGTTTAATATGAAGATCTTTAAAGTCATATTTCTCTGTTTCTATATAAACTAATTATGCAATTTCCTTTAGATCAGCTTTCAAATTTCTTCTTCCGTCATTAAAGCCATAGATTATAAATTTAATTAATATAAATTTTTTGAACTTCAGCAGGCAGTTCATCCCATTTTACTTCTTGCCAATAAGTGACACCACGTAACGATGCTACATACAATTCAATATAAGCATCTTCTCGTAATTTCTTACTTGAAGTGAATGTTAGACTTTTTTTATATCCATTTGTATCATAGCAATCTAGAATATATTCAAACCTTTTGCTATCGTCTATTGTTACTTCCTCATTTTTAATTTGTGTATAATACATAGTTTTTCCTTTTGGGTCTTCCGGAGTTAAACGTGCAGGATTAAAAAATATAATAACAAAACCAACAAGAGATATTATGATTAACCCAATTATGATAATAATTTTTTTCAATCTTTCATTTCTCCTTTTATATTTTAAGTACATACATCTGCTTTTTTAAGATGACGAATTGAAAATATAGAAGCCAATATAACAAAAATAATATTCATTATATAAAATAGATTATTTTGACTGCTTAATAGACCTTCCTGACTCAACACTCCCATACCAATTGTCAAAAGTGAATAAGGAAAAAACATACCTATTTTTGTCACATACATACCTAAACCTATAAAAACGGTACATATACTTATACCAATAGGAACTGCAAAGCTACGAATTCGTATGGAAAGTCCAAGTTGCACAGCACTAATAGCGATTGAGGCAATCCACCCCCGAAATAGCCATCCAAAAACTTCGATAGGAATATTTTGTGAAAGTCCAAATAAATTGCCAGCAGATATGTATAGTATTAAAAAGAAAATTTGTACCATTAAAATAAATATGCTTACTATGAATAATTTTGAAATAAAAATATAAGTTGTTGATATCGGAACTGTCATAACAGCATTCCAGTTTTTGTTTATATGTTCAATCCTACATACGTAAGCACAACAAATTGCAATCAGTACAGGTAGGAAAAACTCACCATAAAATAGGCTTACCTGAGTCCAAAGGCTATACCATCTGTTCGAAAGAACACTTTGGTTGAAATAGTAATTAGCACAACCTATAATAATACTCAAAATTGGAAGTACCATGATAACAAAACACATGTTTGAATGACGTAATTTAAGCCATTCTGCATAAATACATCTTTTAAGCATTATAATAACCTCCTTATACTTCCTGATGGGAAATATGAAT
The DNA here is from genome assembly GCF_050433385.1 of Brassicibacter mesophilus. Taxonomy (NCBI): domain Bacteria; kingdom Bacillati; phylum Bacillota; class Tissierellia; order Tissierellales; family Thermohalobacteraceae; genus Brassicibacter; species Brassicibacter mesophilus. The sequence continues at coordinate 20,216 of NZ_JBNPXI010000032.1, read as the reverse complement.
GTTTCCCAAAACATATATTATTGCACCGATTGCTACAACTACAAATAGAAGATAAGCTTCGATATTACGTGTAACAAATGTCATTGAATTATTTACATAGCTATATGTAACAGGGCACAAGCCTGTATAATAGGACCAGATAAATAATCTACGTACCACAGCAGGAAAGAGATCTGCTGTCATACCAATGAAGCCTCCAATCATACCTGTGCAAAGAGCAAATGACTGATTTTTTACTGCAAGTGATATCCATTGTTGTAATGAGATAACAACTAAATTTGTTAACATTGTTCCGCTTAAAAATTTTAACAGCAGAGAATATGGTGCAGAATGTTCAAATGCATTTACAGTTCCAAATAAAAAGATAGCGAACACTTGTAAAACACTGGCATAAAGAAGTAAAAGACAAGCACATGAATATTTTGCTGCATAAATGTGACTGCGTTTTACAGAAGCCGATATTAAAAGTTTCCATGTATTTCCCTTGTGTTCCATATCACAGATACGAGAAACAGCAATCGCACAAATAATTGGAAAAAATAAGCCGTTCATTGATGCAATGGTCATAATTATATCTTTCCATCCTACCATGCCCGGATTACGAGATATGGACATGCTTACAGACATATATGCCCATGCAATTTCAACTATTATGATTAAAGCCACCATAGTACCCAAATGTTTATGTCTCATTTTAAATAATTCTAACCTTATAGAGTTCATTATAGAGTTCGCTCCCTTCCCGTAAGTTCAAGAAAGATACTCTCCAAACTTTTTTTATGTTCTTCAATACGAATAACATCTATGCCAGAATTTATAAGCATTTTATTCAATTGAGCAACATGATTATCTGGCATTTCTTTAAAAGAAAGATACTCCTTGTTTATTACAGTTGAAAGTCCATTTTCCATAAGTAATTTCTTTGCTGCTTCATTATCACGAGTCTTAATAAAAATGTTCGTTTGACTTTTTCCTTGAAGTTGCTCCATACTGCCTTGAAATAGTAGTTTTCCATCGTTTATTATTCCAACAGAAGTAGCGATCTGTTCTATTTCCGATAACAGATGGCTGGAAATTATTACAGTAATTCCATACTTTTGAGGAAGTAATTTAATTAGCTCGCGAATTTCACCTATTCCTGCAGGGTCAAGTCCATTTGTAGGTTCATCCAGTATCAGCAATTTGGGAAAAGACAGCAATGCCATGGCAATACCTAAGCGTTGCTTCATTCCAAGTGAATATTGTGAAACTTTTTTATCTTTTTGATTTTCTAGACGAACTATTCTAAGAGCTTCTGAAATGTTTTTATCTGAAACTTTACGCAGGTACTGCATAACACGCATATTTTCTATACCTGTAAGATGACCGTAATAAGATGGTGACTCAATTAGCGAACCCGTCTGGCTTAATATAAGCTGACGGTTTTTATAAAAATCTTTCCCTAGAATAATAACCTCACCGTTTGTAGGTTTAACAAGTCCTAATAGCATTTTAAGAGTTGTAGATTTGCCTGCTCCGTTTGGTCCAAGAAATCCATATACATCTCCTTCATATACGGTTAAATTAACAGCATTTACTCGATAAGTATCACCATAACGCTTTGAAAGGTTGTGTGCTGAGACAATCGTATTCAAATTTTTTCACTCCATTCTAATTTTATCGAAATTTCATTTGACAATAACAGAATACTATTGTAGCCTTTCATCAAGCTGACAATTACCTTACAGCAACCTTAAATAAACTATAATAAAATGAATTCTTTAAAACTACATAGTATAATAAAATAGGTGATAAAAATGATTGAAATAAGCAATAAAAAAATACTTGTTGTAGACGATGAGCTGGAAATTCGAAATATGATAGATAGTCTATTACGTAAAGAAGGCTTTTATCGCATATATCATGCGGAAAATTGCAACACTGCATTGAGATTATGTCACTCAGAAAAACCTGATATAGCAATTTTAGATGTAATGCTCCCAGATAATGACGGCTTTTCACTGCTTTCCTCAATACGTAAGTTCTCACAAATTCCTGTTCTTTTTCTCTCTGCAAAAGGTGAGGATGAAGATCGTCTTTTGGGACTTGGACTTGGTGCAGATGATTATATTGTAAAACCATTTTTACCACGTGAACTAACACTTCGACTAATAGCAATATTAAAACGTGTTTATACAATACCTATACCAGAACGTCAACCAAATTTTAAGCTTGGAAGAATTACTGTTGATTTAGATAGAGCTATAGTATACAGTGAAAAAGGCGAACTGCCATTAACAGCTAAAGAACACGCTCTGCTTGCAAAGCTTTATGAGAATAAAAACCGTATTGTTACAAGTGATGCATTGTGTCAATCAGTATGGGGCGATAATTACTTTGGATATGAAAATACTTTAATGGTTCATATTAGACGAATTAGAGAAAAAATCGAAGCCAATCCATCCAATCCGTCTTATTTACTAACTGTCAGAGGATTAGGCTATAAACTGTTAGTAAAGGAGGAATAAATATGGAGGGTGTCGTTAGAATATTACGACGCTTTGTAAGTACAACTATCATAATATCTATTTTTCTTATTGTGATAAATTTTATATTACTTGGAACTTACTTTTTTAAAGGAATGAATGATAGTACGTCACCACCGGCTATGGTTAAAAGTGTCACAGAAGGTCTATATAAAAGCAATAATACTTACACTTTAAATATACAGTCGGAAAAATTCCTTAAAAAATTAAATTGTTGGGCAATGTTACTTGATAATACCGGACATGTTTCTTGGAGTTACGATTTGCCTAATCAAATACCACTTAGCTATTCATTAATTGATATAGCACAATTATCACGTAACTATTTAATGGACTACCCTGTTTTTGTATGGGAGCATGATGATGGTCTTGTTGTTATTGGTTATCCAAAAAACAGCTTAGCTAAATACCAATTTAATTTTCCAATTAAATGGATTAGCGAATTGCCATATAGAGTTTTAGGATTATTAATAATTAATATTTTATTAGCGTTATTGCTTTCTATTTTAATAGGTTCAAAATTAATTAAATCTATAAAACCGCTCATTAGTGGAATTCATGCTCTTTCAGATGAAAAACCCGTGGATATAGAAAACAAAGGTGTATTAAGCGACCTTGCCATGAGTATTAACAATACATCTTTATTGCTTCAAGAAAAGAATAACTTACTTAAATCAAAGGATGAAGCACGTTCAAACTGGATTGCAGGAATATCTCACGATATTAGGACACCTCTTTCTATGGTACTTGGATATTCAAGTGAACTTGAAGAAAATGAAAATCTCGATAATGAATATCGTAAACAAGCTAGTATTATTCGTCAGCAAGCGGAAAAGCTTCGCTCTCTTGTAAATGATTTAAACCTTGTATCTATGCTAGAATATGAAATGCAGCCGTTAGATTTGAAACCTGTTCGATTATCTGTAATTGCTCGTCAAATTGCAACAGAATTTCTAAATGGTGGCTTAGATGAAGAATTCACAATTGAATTAGATATCTCAAATGAAAACTTAATCGTAAAGGGGGATGAAAAACTCCTTATTCGTGCCATTACAAATCTTTTGCAAAACAGCATCAACCATAATCCAGAAGGATGTCAAATATGTCTTCAAACAACTCTTGATGATAAAAACAACTGCCATTTTATTGTATCTGATAACGGAAAAGGAATATCTCAAAGTGAACTTTCTAATCTAACTGAACTCCCATACTCGTCAAAAATAAAGAGCCACGTTTATAATGGGCACGGGTTAGGATTGCCAATGGTTGCAAGGATTGTAAAGGCGCATCATGGATTGCTTATTCTAACAAGTGCTACTGGAAAAGGAATAAAGGCAGATATTGTACTTACATCTATAAAATAATTTAAATACTGAAAGCTATCCATACATAATCAATTTGTGTTCATTCCTTTCAATTTGGTTTTGTTTTGGGCATAAAAAATAGGCTAAGTCTGTCGGTCTTAATGACCTAAGACTTAGCTGCTGAATGCATATTTTCGACTTTTTTTTTCACGCTTTAATTCTTTTTCCACGGATTTTCTCGTGCTTCTTTTATCCAGAATTCTTTTGGCTTCTTCAAATACTTCCTTTGGAATGTTATAAAAAGCATCCAATGATTCTGACGGTATATCGTTATCGAAATTGCAGACTTCAACAAATATAGAATCGAAGATTTTCTTTGATTTTGTATAAATAACAAATTATTTAAACTATATGTTTGGTTTATGATATTTATCTTTCCTTTTTTATATTATGAATTAAAAAGAATGCTCTGATAAAGCAACAGTTTATTCAGAGCATTCCAGTGTAGATATTATAATATGCCTAAAGCTTTTCGATTACATAAATAATGTTCATACCACAGTCTAGCGTCCCTGGTAATTTAGTAAATTCAATCTCTTTTCTTATAAGGAGTTCCCAAAATTCTTTATCTTCTTTTGCTTTGCATAAAGCTTCTTCTTGCGAATGCATAAATAACCCTGCAGAACTTTTTTCCAGAATCTTTACCTGTTTTCCTTCGAATAAAGCATCAAGTTCTTTACTTGTCATCATGTGTACATAATGCTTATTCTCAACAGGATAATGCTCTTCATCTTGTATCCCTGTGCTAAATAACCATTCTGTTGCATCAATTCCGAACATTCCTTTCTCATATATTGTACCATCAAGATAGTACATCAATGCACCTATTAATGACATTGACCCAAGTATCAATTTACCATGTGGTTTAAGTATTCTTAGCATTTCATTTATCGCATTTTCTTTTTTATCGAATAAATAGTTAATAGGTCCTCCAATACATACAGCAACATCATAAGTATTATCTGGGATACTTTCCAAATTAGTTATGTCCAAAATCATAAAATCGTTCACTTTATCAACCAATCCCAATTCTTCCATTTTTCTTTTATTAATTTCAATTTGAACTGGGGATAAATCAGATGTAACTAAGGATTTTGACATATTTACAATATCTTTTGTGTATCTTCCTGCACCTGCTCCTAATTCAATAACATTATCTGAATCAGAGATATAACGTTTTATTATATCAAGATGTACATGATATAATAGGTCTCCTAACCTATCCTTTTCTAGTCGTTCCCACTCTTTAATTCCATATTCGTCATAGCGGGTTCTTGGAATTTCTGATTTTTGTGGTACAAAAAATAAAAGCTCTCGTCCCTATAACAGGACGAAAGCCTAAATTTCGTTATACCACCTGATACTACATACCAACATATGCGTTCCTATTAACGGTAGAAAACCGTCAGTACCTACTTAAAATTCGGACTGAAACTCCAGAGGGATATTCAACATAATCTAATTAATACTAGGCTCCCACTATTCCCAGCTCGCTGTGATTTTTCAAAAATGTTTACTATCTCTATCATCGTCTTCTTTTTATTAAATTAACAGTATTATATTCTACTTCCAAGATTTTGTAAATAGTATAATGGTAATTTTATAAAATATACCACTGAAACAAGTCCATAGTACGTAAAAAAGGTTCTTCCTTATAATCGGTTAGTTCTGTTAAGAAAATAAGGATTGATATATGACTTTTTTTCTTAATAGTTCATAGCTTGCTCTACCATACATATCCATTTTAATCTGTTTTTAAAGATGCTATAAATTTATTTATACAACTATCTTCATATTTGGAATTTATTAGACTTACAAAGCATAAGGTGTTTAAGTTTGTTAAATATTCTCTAATCCTTTGATAAAACATTTTATACAGCTTTAGTAGGATGTAAAGCGTTCTAATGCGTGTAATAAATCAGATGAGCAGTAAAGCTCATCGAATAAGAAAAAACGCCGAAAAGCCAGTTATATCAACGACTTACAGCGTTTCTGATGTGCATCTATGGTTTTGGGGCTGACGATTTCCCGTTCCATCAATAGGCACTATTTACTGTTTCCTCGGTTTTTTTCATAGCTTCTTCCCTTTCTTTATAAAATAAGGGAAGCTCGGTATGCAAAAGAGTTTTGACGGAATAGCACACAGGCTTGAAAAAATCATCATTTTCATCTAACCCCAAAGGACAGCCTCCTCCGCAAAGAAGAGAATATGTACAATCCCTGCATTCGGGAATTTTTTCTATATTACGGTTACGTATTGAGTTTTCCTTGAACTCAATTAAGGGATGATACTTTCCTATAGAAAAGCGGTCCTTGCCAACACACCCCAAGCATGGATAAATATCGCCATAGGGGTCAAACGCCATGCCATCTACGTGGGCATAGCAATAGGAGTACAAAGGATTTATGGCTCTGCCATACACTAAGTGATCCAGTATTGAATTTTTTTTAGTTATAAAATCGTTTATTCTTTCCCTATCCTCGAAGGAGTGCTTTATATCCGAATGATATATTTCAGTCATTATATCAATTCGTTCATCATAAGAGTTTTCAAGCAGTGTGGTTAATTCAAACGATAAATTGTCCTTATATCCTGAAAATCTGTCAAGCAGCTTTTCTCTTAAATCAATTCCTTCCTCGTAATTGCTTTTGTCAAGGTTCATTCTGATTCGGATATTTATCCCACTTTCTAAACACTTCTCTACACCATCCATAATTTTTTTGAACGTAGGCTTTCCGTTAGCTAAGACCCTCCTGCTATTGTGAGACTCTTCACTACCATCTAAAGTGATTAAAACTTGAGAAATATTTACAGACAAAAGTAAATCAAGGGATTCTATCAGATAATACCCATTGGTGAAAATTTGATATGTTTTATCGGGGGCCTTATTAAAGAGATGTTCCAAAGCAGGTCTGGTTTTTGGAAGCAACGGCTCTCCTCCAAAAAGACATATTGACTCCACGCCCTCACCTGCAAGCTTTAAGGCGGCATCAATTTGTTCTGGAGTTATGACCTCTTTTTTAAGATAGGCATCACCCTCAAAGCAATAAGGGCATCTGAAGTTGCAGTCATAAGTCATAACAAAGACGACAGTTCTTTGGTCTTTCTGCCTTTGAATGTGATCGTTGCGCAATACCTTTAAAATTTCATTCTTTTTGGCTATTTCCTCTTCGTAGTTACTTACCAGATATCCTCTGGATTGGAGATTGCTTAATAACTCAGCCTCCAAATCATTCTCCGTTACAATCTCTTCACAAGCCTGCCACTTGGACAAGGTTTCGTAAATAGGGGCATCAATTTCGTCCATAGTGCCTGTTAAAGAGTTTATCAACAGTTTTTTGTTATCGTGTATGTCTACAAATATCATGTGCTTAATTAATCTCATTACTTTCCCTCCCTAAAGCTGATTGTTGTGTTAATGAAGTCCTACGCTTGCTGGGGATGTCCAAAGTATATATAAGCCAAATACCTATCATCTCGGCCAAGTTTATGGCATACACATAATTTCGCAACAAATCACATTGCCGCAAACCATAACAAGCAAAATGTTTGGCGGGATGTTATTTGTGATAAAAACCCTTCTATCACTGAACACTTTGTATTATTGTGATAGAAGGGTTATGTAGCTTAGCTTTTTTCGAATCAAATATTCAGTAAGAGAGTAAGCTAAACCACCTTACTAAGCTTAGCAAGCACAGCACCATTGACTACCAATCCCTATCATTGGTCCCATCTGTGAACTCTTCTGATTTGACTTATTTTGTAAATTCCAACTAGCTTCAATAATCGGCTTCATTTTCATTATATTTTCACCCCCCTAGTATGATACGACGTCTTACCTTTTTTGCATTATACCATGGTATATATGAATTATATTAAAACATTTATCAAAAGTCAAGATAATTTTTACAAATTTACCAAATGTCTCCTGATGCTTGAGAAAACTTTGGGCTACACTAGTACTCGCCGCCCATAAGATCGGTATAACAGCCCCCGAGATTCCGGGTCAGGGTCTGGTAGTCGAGTAAGTAGGAGGGATTTCATCACTCTTTCGAGCGACACTCAAGATATATTTGTTGTCAGAACTTATGAACATATGCCATATTTGGCACTTTGTCCTTACAACACATGAATTTCGGGACTTTAAAGAGTATCTCTCTATTATCATTGATTTCCATTAGCTTACCACAGTGATAACAACACCCGTTTTGATTTTTCCAGATAAGTTAAAAAATAATCCTATGGATTTAAAAGTCATAAAGATCATAAGATAATATACTCTACAAAGTACTATTAATGTTAACCAAGTAACTTCCTTAACATTAATAGGTAACTGCGAAACTATTAATTAAAGTTGAAGGATAGAAATATTCATCCTTCAGAAATTAAAAAAAGGTGCTAGAAAAAAAGGGATTTAGTATGAATATAGGATTTGACTTTAAAAAAGGCATACCAAATAGAAGTATTAAATTTCTGGTAAGATAAGTACTTTAAATAGTGGTCTATGCAATTAATGACCTTAAGCTTCTGATATGTTTATGTTTATGCATTTTATCAGCTAGCACAACAGTAAAAAGCTGTGTTATTCCAGAAAGCAGTGAATCAGCATGGAGAGTTTTTTCATTTTGTGTTCTCCGTTCTGCTATACAATAACTATCTTTAAACTGGTAAATGGCTTTTTCCACTACTGCTCTAATTTTATAGGTATTATCCCATTCTTCTGTTTCACGAAGAGTACCAGGATATGCACGAATATCTTTTTCTGGATATAGATGAATCATTCTACCACTAATTGAATTAGTACAGGGATTTTCACATTGACTAACACGGTGATATTTGCCATTATCTTCTTTCTACCAACGTATTTTGGGGCATACAAATTTGTAACGGGTAACGCCACTATTAAGCTTAGAGGTACCTTCATACTTCATTAATAATGAAATGTCATGAGGACAACAGGGAATTCTATCTTCATTAACTTCATAGTCCTTGTTTTCTAATTTTGATCTTTGATTTAGAGGTATAAAGGCTTTTTCAAAATGTAGTTCTCGAAAAAGAGATTTGTAAATTCCTACAGAATCAAATGCGGCATCACCAAGAAAATATTTTGGGTTAATTAAAGGATGTTTTTTAAAGAAATCAGTCAAAGTAGGGATAAGAAGTCTTGAATCATGCACAGATTTAAAAGCATAACAGAAATGGCCATTAATATATAGTTGTTTAATATCAGGGTTAGATTCAGCATGTGTTGGCATAGAACCATAGGCAGCTTTGTGAGGGTCATAGGATTTATCATAGCCCATAACTTTAGCATAAGTTTTTAATTGCTTGATAATACGATTAGCAAATTTAGGATTATTTTCAGTAACAAAAGCTTCAATACCAGAAGTATCAAAATTGTCATTGAAGTAAGATCCTGATTAATATTTTGACAAAATTGATATTAATATTATTTTCAAGCAATGAAAGAAATTTAGGCTTATCATTTTCAAAAAAAATTTGCAATCTGAATAAATATCTGCTCTGGAAGATTTGTAAATTTAGAAAATCTATTCCTCATTCTATATATTATGGCATTGTATCAGCGAATTGCGGTGCATTGTCTTTATTGCGTTTAAATCCATCGTGATAAAACTCACAACGTTTTAATCCACTTTTTGTATTATAATTGACACCAAAGTCACCATTTTCACTACGATATTTTGTATACATTTTCATCACAGTTGAGTTGTATTTAGCCGCAAGCGTCTTAAGATAGCTTCCACGCATGATTGAATGGAATTTTCCTAAATTACACGCATTTATTGCCATGCGGTAGTAGTTATACAACCCTCTGATTTCAGAATTGTATTTACTGATGATTGCCACTTCATCTAAGTGCATTAACGCACCTCTGTGAAGCGGTTCTTTCGGTGAACTGAACTACACATTATACGTTTATCAACCTAATGTTGAGTCAATTCCTCAAAGCATGAAAGATGATTATAATTGGGGTACAGTTTTCAAGAATGAAGAGCTTAAAAGAATATATTGATTTGTACTTCGATAATAATATGAACTTGGTTGATGTTAAGTTTAAAACATACACGTATGCTGATATTAGTGAGGAAAACAAAGAAAAATATGCGATATTAGGTGAGGAATTTGCTAAAACTAGAACTATAAGTTATAAAAAGCAAACTCGAAAAAAGAAAATTGGTCGTAATGATCCTTGTCCATGCGGTAGTGGAAAAAAATACAAAAAGTGTTGTGTTGATGTTTTTTAGCTACTTTTAAAAGAAGTATTATAAATGCTTCAAACCTTTATAATAGACCTCTTGTCACAACGACATTTCATCTGTCCGGTGGCGTGCAGTTAAACTTATTAAAATTCATGCACTAAAATACCCTAGATTCTACTAACTAAATCTAGGGTATCTTACTGTATGAATTTCTATTTTTCAACCTCAAAATTTGCTGTTCGACAACGTGTTCCCACATACCATATCATATGGTAATTCTTATTTCTATACTCCTTTTTAGGTCTTTTTCAGGGTAATTTTCACTATTTTCCCTAAAAGAATAGAAATCACAAGACGCTGAAACACTAATAAAATCAAGGATTGCGACGACATAGTCGCATACCTGTCTCCACATGCCTTGAGTAGACAAAAAAGATACCGCTTGAACCTAGTAGGGCCTTGGCGGCATACTAACATCTAATTAATTTTCATAACACAACTGTCCGCAAGCAGCACTAATTTAAGAACCAAATTGTGTTCTAACAGTTACACTAATACCAGCTTTCTTTAGTGTACCGCAAAATTGCTTGATAGCACTTGAAGATTGAAATTTAAAAATTGTTTTGTCCGTAGAATTATAAGGTATCAAATCAATGTGATATAAATGCTCCCATGAGCCATGATTTTTCAATAAACCTACAACTGCCTCTGCATGTTCTTTCGAATCATTAACTCCTTCAAGCATAATATAAGCAATAAACACTCGTCGTCCTGTATGAATGATATGTTCATCTAATGTTTTCATTACCTCATTCAATGGAAATCCTTTATTTATAGGCATTAAATCGCTTCGTTGACTTTCAAATGGTGAATGAAGTGAAAAAGCCAGATTTACTTGTGGAAATTCTTTGGTCAATCTTTGAATTCCTGGTATAATGCCAATTGTTGAAATAGTAATTCTTCGTTGACTTAACCCAAATAAATTTTGATCAGTTAAAATTTTTACTGCATCAAATAACTCCGGATTTGCAAAAGCCTCACCCATTCCCATAAATGAAATACTATTCAATCTATGGTCATTAAAATAGAAATAAAGTAATTGGTCAGTTATCTCATCAGCAGTAAGATTGCGTTTAAATCCAGCACTTCCCGTTGCACAAAAACGACATCCAAAACCACAACCACATTGGGAAGAAATACAAAACGATTCCCACCCCTGTTTATACTTTAGTCCAACAGCTTCTATTCTTTCTCCATCAGTCAATTTGAATATCAATTTTTGAGCTTGTTTAGAATCCTGTGAAAAAACAGGTATTACACTAGATACATTATTCCCAAACTCATTTACTAAAGCCATCCTTAACGCTTTTGGTAGTATATACATATCTTCAAAATTATCTATTCTTTGATGAAAAATAGCTTTTGTAAGCTGTTCGAACCTATAATCAGGTAATTTTAAATTTGATACTATTTGTTTTATCTTTCCATATTTTGTTTTTGCCTGTTTCATGTAGGCTTCCTCCTCACTATTAATAGTTAGGAAGCAAAGCCAGTATAATTAGCGACTTATACTAACTCCATGCAAGAATCGCTCAAAACATCTGACTTTGCATGGAGTCTATTGTGTGTTACTTTTATATTCCCAGCAAACATATTAATCTCCATTTCTACCTTTACAATTTTATTATTTTTGTCGCAACATTTTCACAAAATGCACTATCATGCTCAACAAACAAAATTGTAGGTTCATGTTCAATTAACAATTTCTCAATTTGCATACGAGAAATGACATCAATAAAGTTCAATGGTTCATCCCAAATATACAAATGTGCCCGTTCACACAAACTTTTAGCAAGCAATACCTTTTTCTTCTGTCCACTACTAAAATCCTCGATATTCTTTTCAAACTGTTCTCTTGAAAAATCAAGTTTTCTAAGCATTGATTTAAATAAACTCTCGTCGATGCAGTGTTTATCTGCATACTCAGATAAGTTACCATATAAATCTGAAGTATCTTGCGAAACATACGAAATGATTAACTTATTATTCTTTCTTACAATTCCACTATGGGGGATGTCTTCTCCATAAATTAATTTCAATATACTTGATTTTCCGCTGCCATTCTTTCCTTGAATAGCAATTCTTTCACCTTGCTCTATAGCGAAGCTTATTTCTTCACAGACAATTCTATCATCATATCCAATTGCAACATCTGTAAGTTCTACAAGCTTTTTATCATGAAAAGTAAGCGGTACGATTTTTAAACTTTCATTAGATTCAATATTTTTAAGAAGCCTTGATTTTTCGTCAATCATCTTTTGTTGTCTAGCTTCTATATTTTTAGCACGCTTCATCATTTTTGCAGCTTTATGTCCAACATATCCTTTATCTAATTTGCTCCCAGAATTAGTAGTTCCATACTTGCTGCTTTCAACATTATCTGACCACGTAGATGTACGTTTTGCCGAGCTGGAAAGTCTGTTAATATCCTTTTTCAATTTTTCGTTTTCTGCTAGCTCAAAACCATCTTGTAATTCTTTGTTTCTCCACCATGAAGAAAAATTTCCTTTTTGTATTTCAATATTAGTTTTATTAATAGACAAGATATGGTCAACACAATTATCCAAAAAAGACCTATCATGTAAAATTAGAATAAATCCTTTCTTTTTTTTCAAGTAATTACTTAGTTTTTGCCTAGCTTCAGCATCCAAATGATTGGTAGGCTCATCAATAAGTAAGAAGGAGTTCTCCTTCAAAAACATAGCAGCCAACAATGCTTTGGTCTGCTCTCCTTTAGATAGTGTATAAAACTGTCTATATAAAGCATCGTAGTCCATATCTAACAAAGATAATTCTTTTACTATTTCCCAATCCATTGAATTTGGACTAATCTCCCTTATGACATCTATGGTGAATTTACTTTGCTCCTGCACCTCATAAGGAAAATATTCAAAAGTCACATTGGCTGAAATGTTTCCATTATATTCGTATTTCCCAAGCAAAAGATTTAGAAAAGTAGTCTTTCCTCTTCCATTCCTTCCAATAAAGCCCAATTTCCAATCGGTATCAATTTGAAAACTTACATTTTCAAAAATATTATCATAGCTACCTTCATAAGCAAAGGTTAGGTTCATAACATTTATTAAAGACATATTTTTGTCCTCCTCTGTATTTAATAGTATAAATAACAAAGTCGGAACAATAGGCGACCTTGTTATTACTCCATATAAGTGTCGCCTTCAGTATCCGACTCTATATGGAGATTATCATGTGTTAGCAAAGTGTCTTTATTTATCATAATATTATTTATCCTCCTTATTCGAATTATTTATAAAAAATAAGAGCCGCAAGAATTAATTATTCTTACAGCTCATAGATATACGTAGTTAAGCTAATCATTATAGCATAACACAAGTGTATATATTAAGAGAAAAAAGAATAACTTTCTTGCATAAGCACAACAAAACAAACAGAATACACCTGTTTATCTTTGTATTAAATGTACTTTAAAAATTAGCAAGAAAAATTAATCATTTTTTCACCTCAAATTTCAATTTTCTTGTTATTGTACTATAACACATCTAAAAAGTCAATAAAGAGTGAATCAAGAAAATCTATTTCTTCTCTATCTTCACAACACACTCCACGTGCCTTGGGGTGACAATAAAGATATCGTAAGTTGATATTCCCCCCTTGGTGGCAAGTAATAATTCATATTTTATATAGTATCTTTTATAATTTTTATATTTTCTTACTACATTAGACAAGATTTGTCTTGGTAGTTTGATACTTATTTTTATGCAAATTTATTCAATACCTTTGGTATTAAAATCGCAGACAACAAAGCTCCCAAATTATTTTAATACCTATTTGAGAGCTTTATTCTTTACAATTTTGTGCAATTTTAGTTTACCATTTATAGCATACAATTATTTGGCTAAAAATTTTTTATTTTCTCCAGGTACTATAAATTTCAATTACTGCCATTTAGTAAGTTTCTACATTTTTGCTTTGGATTTCGCTTGATTTCATTTCTTCTTCGATACTTTTTTGAAGTTGATCATATTTTAAGCGCTATTATATAAATCCACCAAATTATTCTTAGTGTGATTCTATATTTGACCACCTTTGTCATAAAACATTCTCTCTATCAAATTCCTATTTATCTATTTGATTATAAATAATTCTTAGGTCGCAATATCTAAAGAGTGTGTAATAAATCTAAATCACATTTTTCTCATGATTATTGCTCATTTAATATTCTAAAGATAGTTGGCTTTAAAACACTAAAAAATAAATATCCTAATAAACCTCCAAATGTATTAGTAATCAATTCAGTAACATCAAATGTTCTTGATGCTAATCCTCCCCAAAATGCACTTAATAATTGAGTGCTTTCAATTGTTAGGCTAAAAAGAAAACACATGGTAACTGTTTTTAGAATACCTGCTTTCTTTATAATTGGATATAAAAACCTAAAAGGCATCACCATAATAACATTTAAAATTATTTCTCTAACACTGCCATAATAATTTAACCTTAAATCCTTAAAAGGAATAAGATTGACAGTTTCAAGAAATAAATTATTAGTACCTTTTAAAAATGGTATAGAAAATTTTTCTTCCAGTTATATTTTGTACTATTGATTTTTGGCAAGTGCGGCAACGCGTAGTATTAAACATCTCGTGTTACTTTGGTACATTTATTTTTCCCATTAGACCATGAATCTTGCAGTAGCACCGCTCTTCATCTCTATTGGACTGACTGTAGACACAAAAAAGCCTAGTATTTACTTAGACTTTTTGCATTTTGAATTTTTATATGTTTATTGACGATAATTTATTATATCATAAGTTTTTATAATTTTTGTATAATCTAAAATTATTATCTTTATCGTATTTAAGCAATAATCTCTTTTATTTTTTAACCGTCTAAAGAATAATTATTTTAACATGCTAATTTAGGATAAAAAAAGGTTAATTACTGATTTGATTGTCAGTAATTAACCCTTTAAATTATAAGTAATATTTTGTTTTTAC
The DNA here is from genome assembly GCF_050433385.1 of Brassicibacter mesophilus. Taxonomy (NCBI): domain Bacteria; kingdom Bacillati; phylum Bacillota; class Tissierellia; order Tissierellales; family Thermohalobacteraceae; genus Brassicibacter; species Brassicibacter mesophilus. The sequence continues at coordinate 5,066 of NZ_JBNPXI010000032.1, read as the reverse complement.
TTTACTGTTTTGTTGATAAAATTGATTTCATACTGCTTTTCACCGTATTTTTCTGCGTTGTCAGTAATTATACCTTCTGTGAGGGTGATACGCAGAACGATTGAGTTTGGATTGTCCTCATCACCAACTTCATCGAACCAGTTAAAGATTTTTTTAAATTTAGCTCTGATTTCCGCATTCTTCTCGTCCTTGACCCAACCGAGATTTTCAGCCCTGCCCTGGAAAGTGTACCAATTTAACCCAGCGACAGAAACCTCGTTATTCTTCTCAATTTGTAGCATTTTATTTTTTCTTGCATCTGTAGAAACATAAAACATGCCGTTTTCATAATAGGCACAAACCATACGGACAGCGGGGCGAGGACTACCGGCAACATTCGGGGATAATGATATTGTCGCAAGTGCAATAACTTCCTCTTTACCATTTCCGCAAAGTTCCTCCATGAGTTTCATCGCATTTTCGTATTTGCTCATTTTTAAATTTCTCCTTTCAAGTTTTTTTGTGCTGTAACTATAGTCAAACCACTTGAAACATGCCCAAGGCTTACAATTCCAACCTTAGCCACAAAGCAGGACGAACACCACCTGTACATTTGCCATCGCTGATGTTGCCTTTCAATATATTGTTGCCTTGGATACCTATATTACCGTCAGTCCCGAAGATGTACACGGCTTTTACATTAACGTGGCCAGGCGACCGAAGCCACCACCACCAGCTCCCTTCTTTACCCAGAAGTCTCGCTATTCGCTTACTGTTGTTTTCGTCTTTTCTTTCAAACCAATATCTTTGATTTTTTCCTCGGTTTTGCAGTTTTGAAAGGCTATCACCGAAATATCTGCATACTTCCTCAATGCTTAATAAAAATACGCTGTCTTGTGTATCTGCTCCGCCTTTTGAACCATACCATTGATTGTCAGGATTTTTATTTATTACCGGAATTATTCATGATTTATCAGTTGCGTTGAATTTGTCATAAAATTCACCATTAAGATATTTTCTTAATGCGCAGTCAGCCCATGCTATATCTTTATAAGCGTCATGGTAAGCGCGTTGTTCTATTATCTCCTCGGTTATAATCAAAGCCGCATTATTTTTTATATCAAGAATGCGCCAGTTATAACCGCCGAATGGTATTATTGAGCCGATATTAAAATCTTCCATTGCCTTTCTCCTTAATAGGGAATAATAAGTCAAGCTGTAAATAACTCATTTCAGCATTGTGCTTTTGAATAAAATTATAGAGATTCAACGTTTCTTCAAAACCTTGGCCGTAACCTGTTTCGGCCGGATCCCATCGTGGGGAACCACAGTCATTATCGTATTTATCACTTGCATCAACCCATTCCTTAAGCCGCCGCCAATCCTGGAAGTCCCACGACCTTAACACATGAGCAGCATATAACCCACCCTTAAACTCTCGTCTTACTAACGGTGGGGGTATTTCCATATTATCGGGAACAGACACCCACGCTTCATGCCCATGTGAATTTTCTCCAAGTTCTGCCGCACCTCCCAAACAGTCGAAATCGAAACCGCGTGCGTCGGGTTTAATTTTTAGCAATCCACTCTCTTTTATAAACTTATTTACTATCTCCGATGCTTTGTCTAAACAGCCTTCTCCCGAAGCAAAAGCGGCGGCCACAGTCATTGGTGGCAGATATATAATCCGCACATCCTTGTCCTCCAGTTTCATTAATTCTTCGTTAGCTTTGTTTAATTCTTCCATTGATAAATTCTCCCTCGTTTCTTTGATTTGATTATCAGAAAAAGAAAGAGAGCTTATAACTGAGAACACAGCTTCGTCGCCCAGGAGCTTTAAATTAACATCGGCTTTTTCATTGATTTCCTCAACAAAACGCGTCAATATGGATTTAACGGTAGACAGTGCGGTAATTTCACCGTCTATTTCACTTATGTTTTTTCTGAAAATTTCCACTGCTTCCACCGCGTCGCAATTGTTAAGTATGCTTAAGATTTGCTTCACGGGAACGCGCAACTTACGTAGGACTATGATTTGCCGCAAACGGCTTATGGCGGTTTCATCATAAACCCGGTAAGCATAATCGTCTTTTCGCAGACTTTGAATTAATCCCACTTGCTCATAATAACGTAACATTCTTGTAGAAATTCCGTAATCCCTTGACACCTGACTGATTTTTTGAAGCTCCATATCCATACCATAACCTCATTTCTTTTCCTTATGTTTATTATAAAGTGCGACACGGTGTCAGAGTCAACAGGTTTATACAAATATTCGTATTTTTATTTTATCAAATACAGATTCTTTTGCTTTCTTTCTTATGAAGATTCTTGTAATATGAACTTATAGACACCTTTAAAACTTTACACATTAGTTTTATGTCATAAATATCTTTATTATCAGTAATGAACTTATATATTGAGCTTTTTTCTTTGCATATATGCCCATGGCTTTTTTTAATATTTCATTTTCCTCTTCCATTCTAGCCATTTTCTTAATCACGACTTGATAATCAGCGTTAATCATACGGAAAGTGCTTAGTTTCTTAATGAACACGGCACCTCATTATCAAGCCATATCTCAATATCCCGTTTCATTTCAAGTATTGAGTCATCCAAAGGTATGCGAATCCCCTGACAACCTCCCTGACAGCGTTCATTACGCAGCTTCCTGTCACATCCATATCCCTGTGCAATCTTTTCTTGTAAAGATAAAGGAAATTTTTCAATAACATCCGCATATTTGTCTGTTTTTTTTGATCTTACAAGTAAACAATAACCATATTTCATAGATAAAGCAAATTCCCATACTCTTCGCTGATATATATCCCGTGTGGATAAGGCCCGCTTGCTATTCTTTATATATTAATAAGCAAAATGAACTGCGTTGTCGTTGATTGTTACGCAAGTCATTCCCATATCTATATAGCGCTGATGTAATTCTAAGGCGAACTTTTGAAGTTTTTCGGGCAACGGATGTAAAAAATTTTTCAAAACATCAAACATATCCGTATCTTCTGCTTTAATTAACCTGTAATCGCACCTGAAGATATTATCATCGTTGCTATATCTTCTCGTTCGCAGTTCTATATCTGCAATCGACAGGGCTTTTAACCCCGTCAGCAAGATTGGATTATTCGGATATGATACTTCTAACAATTGTGCTTCCGAGATATTAAGCCTCTTTGCTTCTAAATCAATACCAGTAAAAACAAAACCGCAGAGAGCTAAAAACCGAAAACTTTCAATTTGCTTAGAAACAGGAATTTTAGGCTTTGGGGCGGTAAATGAAGGTATTTCAGTTATCAATAATGAATCGCCACTTTCAGCCAGTTTGCTATGATTACCTATGTCAATTAACAGGTGATTAATAATTATGTAAAAACGGATAGTCTGTCGGGTTCTTCGCTTGCAACGTTTTCAAACATGGGTTTCAGAGTATAAGTCTTAGGTATGTTCGCCGGTATCAAGTTTTTTATGTATCTAGCGTATTCACTGATTGGTTTTTGCATTAATATCTCGCCGTGATTTGTACTCATTTTTTTCGCTCCTCCTGTTTTTATTATTATACTGTTTATAATATGACAACAGTATGTCATATTTAATAATATAAATAATCCTCATTTTCAACTTCTGATTTTATTATTTGTTACTATTACAATTTAGCATATATAGTAACTAAATCAATATAAAATAGCTTAATACATATTTCATTTGTTCTTTTCTTTTTATCTTAATATGCTCATGTTTTAAATATTTACTTTCTGCATAGCTTATTTAACTTCCCCTAAAATATTCTTAAGAAAATCAATCATCATGATTAAAATAATCCACATATAACTTCGCCGCATATTTGTATAGCAATAGTTAATTTATAATTATTAGTTTTCCAATATTTTACTTATTCTTAATAAGCAAAAAGAACAAAATAGCATCATCTATTCTGTCCTTTTCCTTTATGTTGAAAAATATTTTATTGTGTAATTATATATTTGATTAATCGTATTATATTACATATTACCTAATTAAGCAATTCTTCAACTATATTCAATTTTTATTATCCACTACTCTTTCACTAGTAAAATCACACACTCAGTCGTAGAATGTTTCCAATCCCACTTCACTTCACTTGTACTCTTGGACATTCCTGACATGAGACGTGCATCTACTTACAACTCACTTCGTTCCTTGTAAGTAGTGCTACGGCTTCAACATGCCTTGAGAGTACAATAATGATGTCATAGAGAACTGGTAATTCCTTGGTGGCAGGATATCTGAAAAAAGCTAATCAACCTTTTAGCTTTATAAAAATTTTGATTCAAAATAACTTAATATATTGAATACTACATTCTTATTATATTGAATCATTAACTCATGAAAATATTTAGCTTCGTTAGTCTCATAAAGCTTATACCAAATATCTAATGTTATTGGTAAAAATACACCTAAAGCTATCAAAACATATACAGCAAATTCCAATGGAGCCATTCCAGAAGCAGTGATTAATTTTCCATCAGTAACAGCAGGTTCATTTTGGTAATACTTTTCACCTTTATAATCGGGATACATCATTTTTAAATATTCAAAATCATTGCTTGTGTGCCATTTTAAATCCAACAGTCCATTTTGAACAAGCCTTATTGTAGCACCACATTTCGCCGCTACAAGAATATTCTCCTTTTTACACTGCTTTACTATATTTATTATTGGTTCGTAGATTGATTCCATCTATGTATCTCCACCAGGCAAAATCAAAGCATCTGTGCTTTTAATGCTGCAGTTCCTAAGATCAGTGTTAGGTAATATCTTCATACCTCCCATTGTAGTAATAGGAGTCTTCGAAACTCCCAAAGTAACTATTTTTGACTGAGGTAGCCCCTTTTTTAAAAATAGCTACCCGAGTTCAGTTCCGCAGTTAAATATCCTATCTCCCAATCTGTCATCGATATACAGTGCTATTCATTTTAAACTCCTCCTTTTATATCTAAAAATTATAGACGTTTGCGAAACGCCACAACCCGTATAATTACGGGGTTTTTTCTTGCATAAAAATATATAACTCCTCACCTGATTATGGTAAAATTGAA
>NZ_JBNPXI010000031.1:0-44269 GCF_050433385.1 Brassicibacter mesophilus | reverse complement strand
GATGAAGGAAGAATACCTTCTTCAGTTACTTAGGTATAGAAAAGGTTAAATATGTATTAGCCTTAATGGCTATATCATTATTATACAAGGAGGTGAAGAGATGAATCGAGCTTTTGTTGGCATAGTTTTGGAACGACTACCACTAATAATTTCAGCAAATATAGGTTACAAGGGAGTAGTGTGTCCAAAATTAAATATTATGTCAACTTAAAGTAAGTAAATCACTTTACCAAATTATATAGTAATTTTGAAATGTATCGTGTCTAGGTAGGGATTTGCTTGCCTAGGCTTTTTTGTATCTATATATTAGTATTTGTGAAGCCTAGGCGAGAATTTACTTGTCTAGACTTTATTTTTTGAATGGAGGGAAATGATTATGATTGAAATCGCATTAAAGGATGTAAACAAATATTATGGTGCAAACAAGGTTTTTGACAATATTACCTTTGAGGTTCATACTGAAGAAAAGGTTGGACTAATTGGAAGAAACGGAACAGGAAAGACTACAGTTTTAAAAATAATAGCAGGAATAGAAAAGCATGATGAAGGAAATATGTCTATTAAAAAGGATGCTACTATCGGATATTTAGATCAGATACCTGAATACCCTGAAAGTTGTAAAGTTATAGATGTTCTCAATATGGCTTTCAAAGAGCAATTTGAAATAAGAGAAAAAATGAGCGAACTTGAAAAAGAGATGTCATCTTGTAATACTGAAGACTTAGAGCTAGCAATGAAAAGATATGGAGAGCTGCAGTATTTGTTTGAACATATGGGTGGATATGAAATAGATGAGAAACTTTCAAAAATCTGTACTGGTTTAAAGATCAGCGAAGAGTTTAAAGAAAGATATTTTAGCACGCTAAGTGGTGGAGAAAAAACTACTATTATGCTAGGAAGGATGCTGTTGCAGAACCCAGATATTTTACTGCTAGATGAACCATCTAACCACTTAGATATGGATTCTATAGAATGGCTGGAGGAATTTTTGAAAGATTATAAAGGTGCAGTATTGATTATTTCACATGATAGATATTTTCTTGATAGAGTAGTAAACAAAATAATTGAAATTGAAGATGGAGAAACATCTCTTTATCTAGGTAATTATTCATACTATTTGCAAGAAAAGGATAGAAGAATCCTTGAGCAGTTTGAGGCTTATAAAGACCAGCAAAAAAAGATTAAAGCCATGGAGGAAGCTATAAAAAGATTTAGAGATTGGGGTACTCGATCAGATGATCCTAGAATGTTCAAAAAGGCTGCAAATATGCAAAAAAGAATAGAAAGAATGGATAAAGTAGCAAGGCCAAGCACCGATAGGCCAAAGATTCAGATAAACTTTTCAGGGAATGAAAGGTCTGGAAAGGATGTAATAAAAGTCGTAGGGCTCAGAAAGCTATTTGACGATAAAGCTATTCTAGATGGCTTAGATTTTCATGTTAGATTTGCTGAAAAAGTATGTATAGTCGGGAAAAATGGTAGTGGAAAATCAACTCTACTAAAAATCCTACTAAACGAGTATGCTCCGGATTCAGGATGTGTTGAGATTGGTTCAAGAGTAAAAGTTGGATATCTAGAACAACAAGTATTATTTGAAGATGAAAACTTAAGTATTCTTGATACACTGAAAAGCAGTTTTACTATGACAGAAGGGAATGCTAGGAGAATACTTGCTAAATTTCTTTTTTTCGGAGAAGATGTTTTTAAAAAGGTTAAAAATCTTTCTGGTGGAGAAAAAAGCAGGCTTAAACTGTGCTTGTTAATGCAGAAAGATATAAACCTGTTAGTACTTGATGAACCTACTAATCATTTAGATATTGAATCAAGAGAGATGCTTGAAGAAGCATTAGAACAGTTTAATGGAAGTATTGTATTCGTATCACATGATAGGTACTTTATAAATAAGATTGCTCAAAGATTAGTAGAAATCAACAATAAAAAATTAAAAGAATATCTTGGTGGATATGACTATTATAGAGAGAAAAAGCTAGAAGAAAAAATTAAAATGGAAGCTATGTCTAAGAAGGCTGAAACTAAAATACATGAAATAAAGCCAAGACAAGAGACACAAAAAAGTAATAAGACAACTAATAAGTGGAAAGAAAAGAGTATACTAGAGCTTGAAGATCAGATTGAGGATATTGAAACTCAGATAAAGCAAAAAAATCAGGAAATGGAGGTTATGGCCAGTGACTATGAAAAGCTTAAGGAATTATTTTCTGAGAAAGAGGAATTACAAAACAAACTAGATGAACTGATGGAAAAATGGATTGAAATGAGCTCTTAAAAATTGTGTTTAAAAATTTTGGTAAAAAATTAGAGGAAATTTTAACAATTAGTAGAATACATATCATATAAAACTTCGGGGTGTGGGTGATGGTATGAATATTAAAGATATAGAGCAGTTTATAAAACAAATAAAATCCATTATTTCATGTAAAGTAGTTGTAGACGAAAACGAAAATATTGAAGAAATACACATACTTTCAGATGTTGGAAGAAGTCCAAAGCAGTTGTCTAGAGACATACAGTCAGGTCTTATTTCTATGTTTGATATAGATATAGACCATAAAAAGATTAGTATAGCTCAAATAAACGACAAAGCAATTAATGAAAAGGATTTTAGATTAAAAGTAAAAAGTATAGAATACTCTACTTCAGGGACAAAAGCTAATGTAAAAGTATTACTAGAAAAAGAAGAAGAGATTTTTGAAGGTGAGTGTTCAGGAGCAAATTCAACATACAACTCTCAGCGTATGCTAGCTAATGCAACTCTGAGGGCAGTTGAGAATTTTTTAGGGATAGAAGATAATTTTATACTTGAAGACATCAAGATAGTTCAACTAGCAAGCAGAGAAGTTGTTGTTACAGCTATCACGTTTATTGCTGAATATGGTGAGCAGATTTTTGCTGGTTGTTCCTTTGTAAATAGAGATAAAAAAGATGCTGTAGTGAAGTCTACCCTAGACGCAATTAATAGAAGAGTAGTAAAATATCACAGTGATAATTAGACCGGCTAAACTATTTGTAATAAGAACAAATTTTCAATCTAGCGAAGCGAATATAGCCTGCTGTCTATAGCGAAACAGCAGAGAATACTAAAAGGGGGCTATATTCAATGAAAAAGGCATTAGTAGTATTAATGAGCATTCTAGCTTTAATATTAGCAAGTGGTGCAAATTTCTCATGGTACTAAAATAAGTACAGCCGGTCTATTTATGTTAAGGGGGAAAAAGGATGCAGCAATTTCCTAAAAAACTAAAGATATACGTTATATTACTTGTTATTATGTCTGCGATTCTTGGACTTTTATTATTTAGCAAATATCATATTATGGATATAAAAGTGTTAGTTCTTTTTTCAGTATTGTCTATCGTAGTAGAGTCACTACTCATTCCATTGCCAAATGGCGGTGCTGTTTCAGTTGGGTTTGCAATTAGTTTATCTTCTATTGTTATTGGTGGTCCTCTAACTGCATATATTGTTAATGGTATAGGTGTATTATTTAGATTTGTTAGAGACCCTAAAAGAGGCACAGAACATGTATTTAATAGACCGATTTATAAAACCCTTTTTAACACATCACAATATACTTTAGCAGCAGGTCTATCTGGAATTATGTATATGGTTGCAGGAGGAACTATAGGAAGAGATAATTTGATATTAGACCCTCTTTCTGTTATTGTTTTAATACTTACATATCTTATAATAAATACATTGTTATTAAGTGAATTGATGTCATTGTTGACTAATCAATGCTTTGTTAAAGTATGGACTAACAATATTAAAGGAATGATACCCAGTGTAGTTTCTGTTGCTTTATTAGGAATAATCATTGCTCTTGCATATAAGTCATACGGAGTTTTTGGTGTACTCCTATTTTTCGGGCCACTATTACTAGCAAGATATTCATTTAAACTATATATAGATATGAGAAAGGTGTATATGGAGACAATTACCGCACTTACTAAGGCGGTGGAAGCTAAGGACCCTTATACAAGTGGACATGCTTCTAGAGTTGGAGAGTATGCTATTAGACTAGCACAGGAATTAAAGCTTCCTGATAATAGGATAGAAAAGATAAGAACTGCAGCAATACTACATGATATAGGGAAAATTGGCATAAATGATTCAATACTTAATAAACCTGGCAGGTTGACTGAAGAAGAATATGATAAAATTAAAGAGCATCCTTTAATAGGTGCTCAAATAGTTGATGATATAGATTTTCTTAAAGACGTAACAAAAATAATAAAATATCATCATGAAAGATATGATGGTAAGGGGTATCCAGAAGGGATAGATGGTGAGAATATCCCACTCGAGGCAGCTATTCTTTCTATAGCAGATGTTTTTGATGCTATGACATCTGATAGACCATATAGAAAAGCACTTTCTACTGAAGAGGCTTTATTTGAGATAGAAAGTAATTCTGGAACTCAGTTTCATCCTAAACTGGCAAATACTTTTGTTGATCTGGTTAGGAAAGACATAAAAAAGGAGATATTAGCTCATGTTAATTGAAACTACAGTTACATCGTTAGCAGTAGGGAAGGTTAGAGGAGGAAAAATAAGAAATATAGGGCAGATTGATTTAAAAGCATGGTATTTATTTATCATAGGTTTTATTTTAGAATTTGCATCCGTATACTTATCTTCAAAAAACATACCATATATGTCAGACTTCATAGGAAAATATTTTATTTTTATACATAGTGCTTCGTATATTCTTATATTAACTGCACTTATACTTAATTTTAGATATAAATCTATGATATTGATATTCATAGGAACGATACTAAATTTTATTGTTATAATTATAAATGGCGGGAAAATGCCAGTATCAGCAGAAGGCTTGAAAGCAGCTGGGTTACATGAATATCTAAAGCTACTTGTAGATGGAAAGGTTATTACACATACCATTATAGATGGTGCAACTAAACTACCTATTTTAGGAGATATCATAAAGATTCCTAAACCTTATCCATTACCTAAGATGTTAAGTATAGGAGACATATTTTTAGCTGTAGGTATATTTTTGTTCTTACAAAAAGCTATGATTAATAAGAATATGTTTAAGCGAGACAGCAAGTTTATTTCATTTGAATATAAAAGTAAAATATAGGCTAGAGTACTTCTAGTCTATTTGTTTTTTTGATATTATCATTATTAATTATTATTAATTTTTATAAATGCTTTTAAGGTATTGAAATATATCAGAAATATGCTATTATATATATTATTATTTGGACAACTTTTGAAAAGGCACTAAGTCAAATACGAGTTTTTAAACAGAAATTAGCTTATATTGGGAAATGAGCTAATTTTTAACAATAAATTGATAATGGCTTTGGGGTTTGATAGGAAAATGTTTTCATGACATGGTAACAGAGGAGGGAAAAAAGTGAAAAAGGTAGATATTATACTTAAGCATGAAACGGATTTGCATGCTAGATCAGCAAGTTTGTTTGTGAAAGAAGCATCAAAATATATTTCAGATATAAGAGTTGTAAAAGAAGGAAACGAATATGAAGCTAAAAGTATCTTGGGAATAATAGGCTTAGGTGCTGAAAAAGGTGATAAAATTACTATTATTGCAAGAGGTGAAGATGAAGAAGAAGCTATTGCAGCTTTAATTAGCGTTCTAGAAAATGATCCAGAAATGCAATAATGATATAGAAACAATGGTTCAATAAAATTCATCCTTCCAACTAATATGCTATCGATTTGTAAGCATATTAATACTAAAAATAGAACATAATAAAAATAGAATTCAAATGGAAGGATGAATAATATGGAAGATACTAGAACTATGCAAAACCTTATTAATGAATTATCAAACATTGAACGAAACAATCAAAACAATCTTGAACATATTACAAGTATTGACTTATTACTTGTCTCAAATAACAATGGAACTGTTAAAGATGCAGAGATTTCAAAGAAAATCTCAAATCTTAAGGAAAAGATTTGGGAAGTTTCTGAAGTCTCAAATCAGTTAACCTCTTTATTAAATCAACATAAGTAAATTGCTCTAAAAGAGCAAAAGGGGACGGTTCTTGCTTGCCTTTTAGGCAAGCAAGAACCGTCCCCTTTTGCCACTTTTACCATAATGATAGGAGGGAAAATGATATGTTCATGAGATTGTTTATAATTGCAATTACACCTGCCATTTCAATAGCCTATGCTGTTTATCTAAGCGATAGATATGATAGGGAGCCTATTTCGCTATTATTTAAAACATTTGCTCTGGGTGCTTTATCAGTTATACCAACTATTGTAGTTGAGAGAATTCTAAATGGGATAAATATCTTCCCAGGGATACTTGGTATTGCTTTTACTTCATTTATTATAGCTGGATTTACAGAAGAATTTTTTAAAAGAGAGGTAGTAAAGAGGCTTATATACCATAATAGACACTTTAATGAAAAGCTTGATGGAGTAGTGTATTGCATATTTTCTGCATTAGGATTTGCAACTGTTGAAAATATAATCTATGTTGTATTCAGATTTAGCTTCAATTCATATGTAGGACTTTATAGAGGGATTTTATCTGTACCTGCGCATAGTATTTTTGCAGTTACTATGGGATATTACCTGTCTCTAGCAAAGTTTGCAAAAAATGACGCAGATGAAGCTCTATACTTAAAGAAATCTTTATATATGCCTCTCATATTACATGGTATATTTGATTTTATGCTTATGGCAAGAATACCTGCATTTGGAGTTGTTTTTATCCCTTATGTAATATATCTTTGGATAACAAATCAAAGAAAACTAAACAAGTACATCCATGAGTCAAAGATGAAATTTGATATTATTGATGAGGATAAGTATGATGATGAGTTATGATCTATGGACTATATCTCATCAAATGATTTCAAAATCTATTTTTATATCAGCTAAAAATCTTGAGAATGTTATGGAAAAAGAAATTAATAAGATCAGCTATGTTATGGCTGATTTTTATTATTGCAATGATTACCTCATTAGACTGAAAACATTTGGAATTTTCCAATAATATATACTAATATATAATAACTATTGAAGAGTGAGTTTTTAATAATTAACTTAATTCCCATAGCTTTATATTATAGAGGAGAATGGTTTATGACCTTATTAACAAAAAGACAAAGAAATATAGTTTTATACCTTACTAAGGAGATAAGATTTTGTACAGTAAATGAAATTGCCTCAAAGTTTAAAGTAAGTAATAGAACCATTAGGTATGACTTAGATTATATTGAGGACTGGCTAAAAGAGCAGAATATACTTCTTGTTAGGAAGCCAAACAAGGGAATTAAAATTTCGGGTATTGAATCAAAAAAGAATGACATAATAAAGCTTTTATCCTGTTTTGAGAGAAAAATTCTATCAATAGAGGAGAGAAGATTCTTTATTATGATTTATCTTCTATTGGCAGAAGACAATACTACTCTCCAACAACTTGCTGATAAGATTTATGTTAGCAAAAATACTGTGATGAGTGACATAGACTGTATAGAAAATATTTTGAGAATTAATGGCATTACACTAGAGAGAAGACCACACTATGGTTTGAGTATTAATAGTGACGAAGAAAACTTGAGAAAGTATTTAGTAAAGCTTTTAATGAATGGGTTAGGAAAACACTTTTTAGCAAGTCATGTAATTATTGATATTTTTAATCAGATGAAATTTGATGATTTTTTAGATGCAATAGATTCTCATGAGAAGGAGTTAAGTATTTTTTATACAGAAGAAGCAAAAAAGGAGCTTATGTTTCATATATTAGTCTCTATTAAGAGAATACTGATTGGCAAGGATATTATTTATTCTGAGGAAGTGATTGAAAAATCCATTAATAATAAAAATTTTAATTCTATAAGGTCATTATTAAAAAAGATAGAGGGAAAATACGATGTGTCTTTTAGAGATGAAGAGATAATTTATTTAGTTAAGATATTTCTTGGAGCAAAAATAAGAAATACCCAAGGATATGGGAAAAGAGACTATGAATCTGATTTTGAAATAATGAGTATTACAGAAGATATAATAAATGAAGCAGAAGGGTTTTTAGGGATAAAATTAAAGGAAGATATTGAATTTAGAAGCGCATTAAATCTTCATCTACAAATAGCCTTTTATAGATTAAAGAACAACCTAGGGATAGTAAATCCTCTAACTGAAAAGGTTAAGTACAGGCACCCTTTTATATTTGAAATATCTAAAAAAATTGTTGGTAAATATGAGAATCTGATAAAAGGTGAATTTCCCGACGAGGAGGTTGCATATATTGCAATGCATATAGGGGCAGCCTTTGAGAGAAATAAGCAAAATGGATTTATGCCAAAGGTACTGGTGGTATGTGGAAGTGGTTTGGCTACATCAAATCTTTTGAAAACTAGACTCAATATTATGTTACCAGAGATTAGTTTAGTAGGACCTGTTGGTATTGATGAGATTAATGAGGTTCTTAAACAGGATAGAATAGACTTTATTGTTTCAACAATAGAACTAGACATTAAAAATCCAAAGGTAGTTATAGTGAATCCTTTATTAGAAAACAGTGATATAAATAGGCTGAAAACCTTAATATTTAAGAATACAATGAGGAAACAGCTAAACTATTTATCTAACCAGAATATATATGAGGAACAGAAGGAGTCTATTATTCTTGGGAATCTAATCCCAGAATTTGCAGTAACACTAGACTATGATTGCAATGATTGGAGAGACGCAATGGAGATAGCAAGCAAGCCAATTGTGAAAAAGGGTTATATTACACAGGAATATGTTAAGGCCATGATAAAGTCAGTTGAGGAATTAGGTGCATATATGGTTATTATTCCAGAAATAGCTTTAACTCATGCATCACCGAAAAAAGGAGTTATAAAGGATTGTATTAGCTTATTAACTTTAAAAAATCACATAAAATTTGGAGATGAAAGTAAAGAACTAGTAAAAATGATTATCGTATTTGGTACAAATCGATCTGGCAATCATTTCGAAATATTGAGTAATTTAGTGAAAATTTTAGAAAATAACGAGAATATAAATAAAATCGCTAATGCAAAAAAATATTCGGACATAAAATATCTAACAAATTATTAATATAAAGGAGCACAAATAGAATGAAGGAATTAATCGAAAAGGAAAATATAGCGTTAAATGTTATCTGCAGCAGATGGGAAGATGCGATTATAAAGGCTGGTGAGCTATTAGTTAATACTAGCTATATAACAAATGAATATGTAGATGAAATGGTTGAAACTGTAAAAGAGCTAGGCCCATATATTGTAATAGCTCCTCATATTGCTATAGCTCATGCAAGACCAAGTGCTAGTGTAATAAAAGAAGGTATTAGCATGATGACTTTAAAAGAACCAGTTAGATTTGGGAATGAAGATAATGATCCTGTACAAATAATTTTTTGCTTTGGAGCAAAATCTCAAGATAATCATCTAGAGGAGCTGAAGGAACTGGCTAGCATTATTGAGAACAGTGAAGTAGTAGAAAAGATAAAAACATCCAATAGCAAGGATGAGATATACAATTTAATTAACAAACAATAATGACAGAAAGGAGGAATAAAATGAGTAAGATAAAGGTATTAACAGTATGTGGCTTTGGCGTTGGTTCATCTATGATACTGAAGATGAAGATAGATGAAGTATTGAAGTCTAATGCAATCAATGCAGAGGTTTTTACAGCTGATGTAGGTTCAGCAACTTCAACGCCTTGTGATGTAATATTTACATCAAAGGAACTAGAGAAAGGGATAAGTGAAAAGGTAAAAGTACCAGTAATAGCAATCAAGAATTTTATTGATAAGAAGGAAATTGAAGAAAAGGGACTACAAATTCTTAAAGAAATAATGAACAAGTAAATAAATAGAAAGGGGGAAGAACATGGATATTGTGATGTTTTTTATTAATCAGATTTTTAGAGAAGCGTCTTTGTTTTTAGGACTTATTGCTTTAATAGGTCTTATACTACAGCGGAAATCAGTATCTGAAATAATTAAAGGAACTGTTAAAACAATTATAGGTGTTGTTATACTGACACAAGGAACTAATATTCTGATTAGTGCAATGATTCCATTAAGCGACGGATTTAATTCTCTATATGGTATTGCTGGAGAAGCAGCTTTAAAACCAATGGGACCTGATAAATTCATTTCAAGCTTTGGTTCTCAGATTGGAATTGCAATGCTTTTAGCATTTCTAATTAACATTTTAGTAGCGAAATTTACAAAGATAAAAAATGTATTTTTGACAGGACATCATTTATTCTGGTTCGCATTTATATTCGTAGCAGTAGGTGTTGAAAGTGGACTTAGTGGGATACCATTGATTTTATTTAGTACAATATTATTATCAATATACATTATATTTGCTCCTGCAATCATAAGACCATATGTGAAAAATGTTATAGGGGATGACTCCTTTACTTTAGGGCATCCAACAGTTATCCTATCACTTGTTTCAGGTTTTGTTGGTAAAATATTTGGAGACAAGAGTCACTCAACAGAGGATTTAAAGATTTCTGAAAAATGGGATTTTCTAAGGGAAATCACAATTACATCTTCTATTGTAATGTTAATCGTATATGTTGTAATAGGTCTCTTAATTGGAGAAGGTGCAGCAGAAGTATTTAAGACAGATAGAAACTTAGTAGTGTACGCATTGATGCAGGGCATCCTTTTCGGAGCAGGATTAACAGTACTTCTTTCAGGGGTTAGAATGATGCTTGCTGAAATCATTCCTGCTTTCAAAGGCATTTCTGACAAATTAATACCAGATGCAATACCTGCGTTAGATTGTCCAATTATATTTCCATATGCTCCAAATGCAGTAATTATTGGATTTATTGTCTCAATGATAACTTCTGTTATTACGATCCTACTAATAGGAAGAACAGGGATATTTCCATATGCAATCGTGCCGCTAACTATAACATGTTTCTTTGAAATAGGTACTGCTGCCATCATAGGAAATGGTACTGGTGGAACAAGGGGTGCAATAATTGGCTCTGGGGTAGCCGGTGTACTTATGATATTTCTTGTAGGTTTTTCAATTCCATTCTTAAGCAATACTGTATCAGATTGGATTATAATATTTGGAGGAAACGACTTCTCGCTATGGTCTATAATTGGAGGAGTAATAGGAAAAATGTTTGGATTAGGAGTGTAACAAATGAGTAAATATGGAGTAGAGTATTTTAAGCATATACAAAACATGCTGGAGGATATATTAGATACACAATATGACAAAATTGAACAAGCAGCAAAAAGTATAGCAGATGCCATTGAAAATGGACACACAGTTTTTGCTTTTGGTTGCTCCCATGGGGGAATAATTGCAGAGGAATTATTTTATAGAACAGGTGGTCTGGCGTTAATCAATCCAATATTTAACCCAACCCTCATGTTAAATACAAGACCCGTTACCATGACTTCAAGGATGGAAAGATTAGAAAACTTTGGTGTGGAGATTGTTGATCAAAGCCCTATTAAGGAAGGAGATATAATAATAATTCACTCTGTATCGGGAAGAAATCCTGTTGTAATTGATGTAGCATTAAGAGCTAAGGAGAAAGGTGCATATGTCATTGGTATAACAAACATGACATATTCTAAAAACGTTACATCAAGACATAAAAGCAGAAAAAGACTTTATGAGGTTTCACATCTAGTTTTAGATAATTGTGGGGATTTTGAAGATGCAAGTATAAAGCTTGATGGATTTGAGCAAAAAATTGCACCAACATCTACTATAACAGGAGCAGCTATTGTAAATGCTATAATCGTAGAAGTATCTTCAACTCTGTTACTAAAGGGAATAAAGCCTCCAATATTCCATAGTGCCAATGTAGATGGAGGAGACGATTTTAATAAAGAGATTTTTCAAAAATACAGAGATAGGATATTTTATTTATAAAATCAACTAAGTAGAGATTAAAAAAAGTAGACATAAAAGTGTCTGCTTTTTTTAGTAATATTTTTAATGTAAGAAAATTGTAACTAGAAAAAGCTTTGGCAATAATGTAAAATGAGTGTATAATAAACTAATTAAATTTACGCCAAGGAGAAATATTATGAAGAAAAAAAAATCAATTCTAATATTTATGTTAGTAATATTTTTTCTAGCTCTCATATCAGTCGGATATATTGCAGAAAAATATAACAATGGAATTGCAGAAGAAGAGAAAATAAAAGATTCTCAAGGAGAAATAGCAGACAGTAGTACTGTTATTGAACAAGAGCCTGTGGTAGAAAAAATCACCTCAACAGTAGTAGCTACTGGTGATATTATGTTTCACTCTACACAAGTAAAGGGAGCATATAATCCTGAAACAAAGGATTATGACTTTGAGTCTACATTTAGTCGTATAAAGAAATATATAGAAAGTGCTGATTTGGCACTTGCTAATTTTGAAACAGTTACAGCTGGTCCAGAGCATGGCTATAGAGGATACCCTACTTTCAACACTCCTAAATCTGCAATCCAAGCTATTAAAAATGCTGGTTTTGATATACTTTCAACGGCAAATAACCATAGCTTAGATAAAGGAAAAGAGGGAATTATAGAGACTATCGACAATATTAATGAATATGGCTTAGAAAGCTTTGGAACATACAAAGAGCCTAGTGAAGACATAATGATTCAAGATGTAAATGGTATAAAAATGGCTTTATTATCATATACCTACGGATGTAATGGACTTGAAACTCTTTTAACTCCTGAAGAACTGAACTATATGGTAAATATAATTAACGAAGATAAGATAAAAAATGACATACAGAAAGCAGACGAATTAGGAGTAGATGTAACAACTGTATTTATACATTGGGGAAATGAGTATCAGAGAGAGCCATCTCAGCAGCAAATTGATTTAGCAAATAAAATGATTGAATGGGGTGCAGATATTATATTAGGTAGTCATCCTCATGTTGTTCAAAGGTCTGAAATAGTAAACTATAATGGTGAAGATAAATTTATAGTATATTCAATGGGTAATTTTATATCGAATCAGAGACGTGAAACATTGACTAATAAGAATAGAAAATATACTGAAGACGGAATAGTTGTTAAGCTCACTTTAGAAAAAGATGTACTAGAAAACAAAACCATAGTAAAAGACATCGATTATATACCTACATGGGTTTATAGATATAGTGAAGGTGGGAAATTTAAATACTCTATAATGCCTACTACAGAATATTTAGAAAAAAATGACGATGGACTTAGTCAAGAAGTTCTTTCTAATGTGCAAGAATCATATAGCAATACTATTAATTTAATGAACCAGAGATAATCATATTCTCTGGTTCAATTTTATATAATAAAGAGTCAACGTATATTTGAAACTCTAGTTCGCAAATAGTATTTCAATTAAGTGGTATTTATTATATAATCAAGTTAGAGATTGTTTTAAATATTAAAGGAATAATTATAAATTGTTTAGAATTAAATAAAATTAACGGTAAAAATATATTTTTTACAGGGGTGTGTAGATTGCAATATTTTCAAGATTTATTTCTAAATATTAGATTAAGAGATATCATAGATATCGCCATAGTAGCTTTTGTTTTTTACAAGCTTTTTATGTTAATAAGAGAAACAAGAGCTGAACAGCTAGTAAAAGGTATAGTGGTTTTATTAGTAGCAACAAAAATTAGTGAAATCCTACAGTTATACACAGTTTTTTGGATACTTGAAAAAACAATGACTGTTGGAGTAATAGCTTTACTAATAGTATTTCAGCCTGAGCTTAGAAGAGCATTAGAGCATATTGGAAGAACTAGATTCTTTACAAAGTCGCTTATTGAAATAAAAGATGAAGATATTGACATTATTACGGATGAAATTGTAGAAGCCACAGCCTCGCTTTCAAGACAGAAAATAGGTGCTTTGATTGTATTAGAAAAAGATACTGGTTTAAATGAAGTTGTAGAGACTGGCACTAAGATAAACGGAAAAGTTTCAAGCGGACTATTAATTAATATTTTTATACCTAATACACCCTTACATGATGGAGCAGTAGTCATTAAAGATGATACCGTAAAGGCTGCAGGATGCTTTCTGCCGCTAACTGATAATATGTATCTAAGTAAAGAACTGGGGACAAGACATAGAGCTGCATTAGGCGTAACAGAAAGATCTGACTCTCTAGCAATAATTGTTTCTGAAGAAACAGGAGTTATCTCAATTGCAGATAGTGGTAAACTTACTAGATATATAGATATAAAGACATTAAAGGAAATTCTAATAGATCTGTACAAGCCGAATTCTCAAAAACAGAGCTTATTCTCTAAATGGAGGAATAAAAATGAGCAAAGGGAAGTATAGAAACCTTACAATAAAAATAGTGGCTATTTTCATTGCCACAGTATTATGGTCTTATGTGATGAGTGAAGTTAATCCTCTTACTACTAAAGAGTTTACTGATGTAAAGGTCAATTTGTTAAATGAGGATTCACTGCAACAGGAAGGACTCGTTATTATGGAGCCAAAGGAAGTAAAGATATCAGTAAAGGTTAAAGGAAGGCGTAGTGATATTAATACACTGAGTAGTAGTGATATAATCGCACAAGCTGACCTTTGGGGATATTCAGAAGGTTCAAATAAGGTTCCTGTGGAAGTTAAGGTACCTGAAAAAATAGATATAGAAAGCACTACTCCTAAGCAAATATTATTTAAGTTTGACAGTATAGTTACAAGAGAGAAACCTGTTATACTAAAGCCAATAGGTGCAGTTGAAGACGGGTATAGTGTAGGACAAGGTCAAGTAAACCCAAATACTATCTTAATAAAAGGCCCTAGAAGTTGGATAAATTCTGTATCACAGGTTATTGCTAGTGTAGACGTGACAAAGCTTACAAGTGATATAAAAACAGATGTGCCTTTAAAAGTAGTAGATGATAAAGGAAAAGAAGTAAGAGGCATAGAAAAAGAACCAAACACAGTACAAGTGACTTTACCTATGCTTCCAACAAAAAATGTGGTTATAGAGCCTAAGACTAAAGGTTCACCACTAAATGGATATAAGATTACAAGAATTCAGACTAACCCAAGTAATATTTTAATTAAAGGGTACGAACAAAATATCAAAGACATTTCTTCTATTGAAACTGAACCTATTGATATAGACTTCATAACTAGTGACAAAGAAGTTGAAGTTGTACTTGTATTGCCAGAAGGAGTAGCGTTGGTAGACAGCAGTACTAAGCCAACGGCTACAATAAAGGTTGAAAAAATAGTAGAGAAAGAGCTTGAATACGACTTAGAAAAAATTACGTTTACTAATTTAAATCAACAGCTTACACTGGACAAATCTAACTCTACAGAAAAATTTAAGGTAACTGTAAGAGGCACAGAAAGCAGTATTGAAAGATTGAAACAGGAAGATATAACACTATATGCTGATTTTCTTGATTTAGAAGAAGGTACACATATTGTTGATATTCAGATAGCTAAGCCAGACAATATTGATTTGGTAGATGTAGAGCCAAGCAGCATACATCTAACTCTTAAGAAAGAGTTTTAGAATACCCTATTTGCTAGAGGAGGTCAAACTTGAGAAAAGAGTTAGAAGTTATTCTAAATTCAACGCACGATGCGATGATAGCAGTCGATAAAAAAGGAATAATTACATTGTTCAACAAGGCTGCAGAAAAACTTACTGGTATATCGCAAAGCTTTGCAATCAACAAGCCAGTAGTAGATGTGATAGTAAATACTAGACTAATGTATGTACTTGAGACAGGAGATCTGGAGCTTAACCGCCAACAGGATCTTGGTAAGATAAAAATCATAACAAATAGAATGCCTATTCGAGACGAAGATGGAAATATAATTGGTGCAGTTGCTGTTTTTAGAGATGTAACAGATTTTCTTGATTTAGCAGCACAAATTACAAACCTTAAAGAAATCCAAAGCATGCTTCAGGCTATATTTAATGCTACGCAAGAAGCAATATCTGTAGTAGATCAAAATGGAATGAATGTCATGATAAATCCTGCATACACGAAAGTTACCGGTTTAAAGGAAGATGACATAATAGGCAAACCAGCTTCTGCAGATATTGTTGAAGGCGAAAGCATTCATATGAAGGTGTTGTCTACAGGGAAGCCAGTGAGAAAGGCTAGAATGAAGGTTGGCCCAAGTAAAACAGATATAATAGCAAATGCAGCACCCATAATTGTTGATGGTGAACTAAGAGGAAGTGTGGCTATTCTAGATGATGTGTCAGAGATAATTAAGCTTACTAAGGAGTTAAAGGAAGCAAAACAAATTATTAGAAAACTTGAAGCAAAATATACCTTTGATGATATAGTTGGAAATAATAAGCTTATGTTGGGCGCTATAGAAAAAGCAACAATAGCAGCAGAGACACCTGCAACAGTATTGTTAAGGGGAGAAAGTGGTACGGGCAAGGAACTATTTGCTCATGCTATTCATAATTCTAGCTCTAGGAAGTTTTGTCAATTTGTTAGAGTAAATTGTGCAGCATTAAGTGAATCATTACTTGAAAGTGAACTTTTTGGATATGAGGAAGGAGCCTTTACGGGAGCAAAAAAAGGTGGAAAGAAAGGATTATTTGAAGAGGCTAGTGGAGGGACAATATTTCTTGACGAGATAGGTGAAATCAGCTCAAATACACAGTTGAAGCTTCTAAGAGTCTTGCAGGAAAGAGAGATAGTAAGAGTAGGCGGCATAAAACCAATCAATATAGACGTTAGAGTCATAGCTGCAACAAATATGAACTTAGAAGAGGCTATTAAAGATGGAAGATTCCGAGAGGATCTATACTATAGGATAAATGTTGTTCCAATTAATATACCGGCACTTAGACTTAGAAAAGACGATATTTACAGCTTAGTCCTTTATTTTATACAAAAGTTTAATCAGGAATATGGAAGAAGTGTCAAAAACATATCCCTAACTGCTATTGAAATGCTCAAAGAGTATGATTGGCCTGGTAATGTAAGAGAGCTTGAAAATGTTATAGGAAGAAGCATAATAAACATGCTGCATAATGAAAATACTATTTTAGAAGGCCATATGCCTAAGCTAAATGTTAAATACAATAACATTCTTGAACCTATTAAAGCCTTAGACGAAGCATATATTATGAATGAAGATGTAAAGCTTGAAGAAGTACTATCTGAGACTGAGAGAAAATTTATTCTCATGACATTAAATAAATATAAAAACAGTAAAACAAAAACAGCTAAAGCTTTAGGAATATCGATAAGGAATCTTTATTATAAGCTAGAAAAGCATAACATAGAAATATAATATGCAAAAAATTGCACGTTATATATAAATGCAAAAAAATGCATGCAAGTTTTTGCAAAATTATTGCCTTATATTATGTGAGAAAGGTATAAAAGCTATGATTTTATACCTTTTTCTCATATTAGAGTATCTAAGCTACAAAGCTTTGTAATTTGGCATAAAAGTTGCAAATATATTGCATGGATAACTTTAATACAGGGGTGAAAAGATGAAAAAAAGATACATATTAGCTATAAACCCAGGTTCAACTTCAACAAAGGTTGCGTTATACCAAGATGAGGAAAAGGTTTTCACGAAAAAAATAGAACATAAAAGCAATGATTTAGAGAAATTTGAAAAGATTCCTGACCAGTATGAATATAGGTTGCAAATGATACTTGATTGGCTTAGTGAAATAGACATTAATACTAATGAATTAAAAGCAGTAGTTGGTAGAGGTGGCTTACTAAGACCAATGCCAGCAGGAACATATATTGTTACAGAAAAAATGATTGAGGACCTGAGCATAGGAATAAATGGAGATCATGCATCTAACCTTGGTGGTATTTTAGCAAAGGGTATAGCAGACAAAGAAGGTATAAATGCTTATATAGTAGATCCTGTTGCAGTAGATGAAATAAATGATATAGCCAGAATATCTGGTATGCCAGAGATACAAAGAAGATCTCAGGTACATGCATTGAATATAAAGGCAGTGTCACATAGATTCGCTAAAGAAAATAATTCAAAATTAACAGAAATAAATTTAATTGTAGCACATTTAGGAGGAGGAATATCTGTAGCGCCTGTCGAAAAAGGTAAGATTGTGGATGTCAACAATGCTAATGAAATGGGTCCTTTTTCGCCTGAAAGAACAGGTACTTTACCTGTAGGTGACTTAATAAAAATGTGTTTTTCAGGTAAATATACATTTAATGAGATAAAGCCAAAGATAAAAGGAAAAGGTGGGCTAGTTGCTTACTTAGGAACAAATGATGCTAAGGAAATAGAAGAGAGAATAGTCAATGGGGATGAAAAAGCAAAGCTTGTGTTTGATGCTATGGCATATCAAATAGCAAAAGAAATAGGTGCAATGACTACAGTTATATATGGAAAAGTTGATACAATAATACTTACAGGTGGCTTAGCTTATGCAGAGAGACTTACACAAAAAATTAGTAGTATGGTGAAGTTCATCGCACCAATTACAATTTATCCAGGGGAAGACGAATTAGAAGCACTTAATAAGGGTGCTCTTAGAGTTATAGATGGCAAGGAAAGTGAAAAAATCTATGAAAACGAGGTGAAAATAGATGATTAGAAGTTTTGGAGATGTTTTAGAGCTGGCAGAAAAAAGAGGACCCAAGACAATATCTGTAGCTGTAGCTCAAGACAAAGAAGTTTTGCTTGCTGTAAAACAAGCTAATGATTTAAATATTGCAGATGCAATTTTAGTAGGAGATAAAGAAAAAATTATAGAAGTAGCTGCTGAAATAGAATTAGATACTAGTAAGTTTGAGATTATTGATATAAAGGACATAGTAGAAGCATCAAGAAAAGCAGTTGAGCTTGTCAGCTCAGGTAAAGCTCATATTGTCATGAAAGGACTAGTTGATACCTCTATCATCTTAAAAGCAGTTTTAGATGAGCAAATTGGGTTAAGAACTGGAAAAGTATTAAGTCACGTAGCAGTGTTTGATATAGAAACATATGATAAGCTTCTATTAGTTACTGATGCTGCAATGAATATAGCTCCAAATTTAAGTCAGAAGAAGGATATCATTGAAAATGCAGCTTTTGTGGCACACTCAATTGATATAGACAGTCCTAAGGTTGCAGTGGTATGTGCCAAAGAAAAGGTTAATCCTAAAATGCCAGCTACAGTAGATGCTCAAGCCCTAGAAGAAATGAATAAAAATGGTGATATTGAAGGCTGTATAGTTGGAGGACCATTTGCCCTAGACAATGCAATATCAAAAGAAGCGGCAAGACACAAAGGAATAGAGCATCCAGTTGCAGGTGATGCAGATATTATACTTGCACCCAATATTGAATCAGGTAACATTTTATATAAATCATTAGCATTTTTAGCCAAATCAAAGAATGCAGGTATCATAGTAGGTGCAAAAGCCCCTGTTGTTTTAACATCAAGAGCTGATAGTGATGAAGCAAAACTAAATTCGATAGCATTAGGCGTGCTGATGGCATCAAAATACTAAGGGAGGGATAAAATTGGCAGAAGTTTTCCGAATATTAGCTATAAACCCTGGATCTACTTCAACAAAAATAGCTATATATGATAATGAAAAGTTAGTGTTTGAAGAAACATTGAGACACTCTGCAGAGGAGTTATCTCAATACAGTACAGTTTTTGAACAGTATGAATTTAGGAAGAATATTATTCTTGAGATATTAAATGAAAAAGGAATAAATGTTACAAAGCTTAGTGCCGTAGTTGGAAGAGGAGGGCTATTAAAGCCTATATCTGGTGGAACATATGAAGTAAATGATGTAATGCTTGAGGATCTTAAAACAGGTGTTTTAGGGGAGCATGCTTCTAATCTTGGTGGAGTAATAGCATATGAAATAGCTTCACACTTAAATATACCTTCATATATAGTAGATCCAGTTGTTGTTGATGAAATGGAAGACATAGCTAGGATTTCAGGTATGCCTGAAATAGAAAGAAAGAGTATTTTCCACGCATTAAACCAAAAAGCTGTTGCAAGAAGAGCAGCTAATGATTTAGGTAAAAAATATGAAGAGGTTAACTTCCTTGTTGCACATTTAGGTGGAGGGATTTCAGTAGGTGCACATAAACAAGGCAGAGTTATAGATGTAAACAATGCACTTGATGGAGAAGGACCATTTTCTCCTGAAAGATCAGGTAGTCTTCCAGTAGGAGATTTAACAAAACTATGCTTCTCTGGTAAGTATTCATTAAATGATTTAAAGAAAATGATAAAAGGTAATGGTGGTTTAGTAGCATACTTAAATACAAATGATGCTAGAGAAGTTGGAAAGATGATAGATAATGGAGATGAAAAAGCTGAGCTAGTATATAAAGCGATGGCATATCAAGTTGCAAAAGAGATAGGCAGTCAAGCAGTAGTATTAGAAGGAAAAGTAGATGCCATAATATTAACAGGCGGAATCGCATATGACAAGAGATTTATTGAATGGATAAAAGAAAGAGTTAGTTTTATTTCAGATGTAATCGTATATCCAGGCGAAGACGAGCTAATAGCTTTGGCAGAAGGTGGACTTAGAGTTTTAAGAAAAGAAGAAAGTGCTAAACAATATATTTAATATTTAAATTACATTTAAACTAATATTCAAAAATGCATAGCATTTTTGTAGAGGGTGATTATATGCTAAAGGACAACAGAATAAGAGTTATAGTTGGACATTATGGAAGTGGGAAAACAGAATTTGCAGTAAACTATGCAGTTAAATTAGCTGAACAAGGCAAAAAAGTGGCATTGGCTGATTTAGATGTAGTAAATCCTTATTTTAGAAGTCGTGAAAAATCTGAAGAACTAGAGAAAATAGGCATAAAGGTTTTAGGTAGCTCAATAAAGGGCTCTGCTGTAGATGTCCCGTCTGTTTCTGCTGAAGTTTTCACGCCGTTACAGGACGAAAGCTATGAAGCAATTCTTGATGTTGGAGGAGACCCCGCAGGTGCTAGGGCTTTAGGAAGATACTACAACTATTTTCAAGAAGGCAAATACGATATGCTGTTTGTAGTAAATGCAAATAGACCAGAAACTCAAAATGCTGAGAATACCATTAAATATATAAAAGAAATTGAAAGAGTATCTAGAGCTAAGGTAACAGGATTAATCAATAATACTCATCTATTAAAAAGCACAACAGTTGAAGATGTTCTATCAGGTCAAGGACTAGTAGAAGAAGTATCGAAGATATTGAATATACCTGTAAAGTATGTAGCCGCTTTAGAAAAAGTTGCTAAAGAATTACCGGCAGGAATTAAGGGAGA
Source organism: Brassicibacter mesophilus (assembly GCF_050433385.1). Classification (NCBI taxonomy): domain Bacteria; kingdom Bacillati; phylum Bacillota; class Tissierellia; order Tissierellales; family Thermohalobacteraceae; genus Brassicibacter; species Brassicibacter mesophilus. The sequence goes on along the minus strand of NZ_JBNPXI010000031.1, from coordinate 23,005 downwards.
AATATTCCCTATAAAATTATATATGAGAGAAGAGTGGATGTGCTAATCTCAATTTTAAATTTCAAGAAAATGGGAGGGTGAAAAATGGCAAAAGCAAAAGGTAAAGTTACTTTTAATGAAGACAGATGTAAAGGCTGTGAACTTTGTACTACAGTATGCCCAGTTAAAATTGTTGTAATGAACAAAGAAAAAATTAATGTTAAGGGTTATCATCCAGCTACAGTTAAGGAAATGGACAAATGTATAGGATGTGCAAACTGTGCAACAATTTGTCCTGATACAGTTATTAAAGTTGAAAGAGAAATGGAAGAATAATCATTTTAAGGAGGGGAATTAAATGGCTAAAGTCTTGATGAAAGGTAATGAGGCAATAGGTGCAGCTGCTATTAAAGCTGGCTGTAATTATTTCTTTGGTTATCCTATTACACCACAAAATGAGCTACCAGAGTTTATGTCAAGGGAACTACCAAAAAACGGTGGAGTATTTTTACAAGCAGAAAGTGAAGTTGCTGCTATTAATATGGTATATGGAGCAGCTGGTGCAGGAGCGAGAGTTATGACTTCTTCTTCAAGCCCAGGAATAGCACTTAAGCAAGAAGGTATTTCATATATTGCAGGAGCAGAGCTTCCATGTGTTATCGTAAATATAGTTAGAGGAGGTCCTGGTTTAGGGGGTATCCAACCAGCTCAATCTGACTACTACCAAGCTACAAGAGGAGGAGGAAATGGAGACTACAGACATGTAGTATACGCTCCAGCTTCACTTCAAGAAACTGTTGATATGGTAATGGAAGCATTTGATGTTGCTGACTACTATAGAACTCCAGTAATGGTTCTAGGTGATGGTATGATAGGTCAAATGATGGAGCCAGTAGAGTTTAATGAGCCTAAGAAAAGAGACCTTAAACCAAAAGATTGGGCTACAGTAGGTACTAAAGAAACTAGAAAGCCTAATATAGTTAATTCACTATATATAGATCCAAAAGTACTTGAAGATCATGTTATCAAACTAGAAAAGAAGTATGCTGAGATCAAAGAAAAAGAAGTAAGATGGGAAGAGTATAACCTAGAAGATGCAGATGTAGTAGTTGTTGCATATGGAACTACTTCAAGAATAGTTAAGAATGCTATAGCAAAATGTGAAGAGGAAGGCTTAAAAGTAGGTCTTATCAGACCAATTACATTATGGCCATTCCCAGACGAAGCATTCAACAAAATAGGCGAAAAAACTAAAGGTATATTAACTGTAGAAATGAGTACAGGACAAATGATAGACGATGTTAAGATAGCTATTAACGGTAGAAAGCCTGTTTATTTCTATGGTAGAACAGGTGGTATGGTACCAACACCAAACGCTGTAGTAGACGAGATTAAGAAAATTGCAGGGGGTGACAAATAATGACTGTAGTATTTCAAAAAACTAAAGGTTTAACAGACAAGCCATTTCATTATTGTCCAGGATGTACCCACGGTATTATTCATAGATTAGTAGGAGAAGTATTAGAAGAACTTGGAGTATTAGGAGATACAATAGGAGTTGCTCCAGTAGGATGTGCAGTTTTTGCATATGATTATTTTAATTGTGATATGCAAGAAGCAGCTCATGGTAGAGCGCCTGCTGTTGCTACAGGTATTAAGAGAGTTCATCCAGATAAAGTTGTATTTACTTATCAAGGTGATGGAGACTTAGCATCAATTGGAGCTGCTGAAATAGTTCATGCCGCTGCACGTGGCGAGAAAATAACTACTATATTTGTTAACAATGCTATTTATGGAATGACAGGTGGACAAATGGCTCCTACTACATTAGTAGGTCAAAAAGCTACAACTGCTCCATACGGAAGAGATGAAAATCACGCAGGTAAACCTATAAGAGTTTCTGAAATGCTTGCTACTCTAGATGGAGCTAAGTTTGTTGAAAGAGTTTCAGTTCATGATCCTGCAAATATTAGAAAAGCTAAAAAAGCTATTAAAAAGGCTTTTGAGCTTCAATTATCTGGAAAGGGCTTCGGAATCGTAGAAGTATTATCTACATGTCCTACAAACTGGGGATTAACACCAGTTGAAGCTTTAGGATGGTTGAAAGAGAATATGATACCTTATTATCCATTAGGTAACCTTAGAACTCCTGAGGAGGTGGAATAGCATGGAAGAAAGAGTAATAGTGGCTGGATTTGGTGGTCAAGGTGTTATGTCAATGGGACAATTATTAACTTATTCAGGAATGATTGAAAATAAAAACGTTTCATGGTTACCTTCATATGGTCCTGAAATGCGTGGAGGTACTGCTAATTGTAACGTAATTGTTTCTGATGGACTTATAGGTTCGCCTATAGTTACAGAAGCAACTACTGCCATAGCTATGAACAGACCATCTCTTGATAAATTTGAGAAGGATGTTGTTAGTGGAGGAAAACTATTAATTAACAGCTCACTTATAGATAAAAAAGCTGCAAGAGATGATGTTGAAGTTTATTATGTACCTTGTAATGATATAGCTCTTGAACTAGGTAACACAAAAGTAGCTAATATGGTTATGCTAGGAGCATATCTTGAGTTGACTAAGGCTGTTAAGGTTGATTCTATAATAGAAGCATTTAAAAAGGTATTTGGTGAGTCTAAAGCACACTTAATTCCAGTTAACCAAAATGCATTAGAAAAAGGTGCAGAAGCAGTTAGAAATAAATAGAAGAAATTCAAATTGAGGATAAATAAGAAAGAGCAAGAAATTTTGCGGTTTTGCTGCAAGAGTTCTTGCTCTTTTCATTTAAGCAATACCATATGCAAATGTTCTTGCAGCCAAACTGCAAAAATATTTGCATATGATACATGTAAACAAAGATTATTGAATCTATATTAAAACTAAAAGCCTTAAAATGACTTGAAATACTGACCTTAAACGATGTGATTTGTATTCGGGAAATTCAATGAATTGGCACAGAAATTGCTTATGTTCTATAATGGGTAGTATCTAGTAGATTATTGAGGCTACCTTGTAGAAAAACGTTTTCATGAACTGTACTGGAAAAATGCTAATAACTAATTACATAAAGGAGGAGTAAAAATGGCATTTAACTTAAAAGGAAGACATTTTCTAACATTAAAGGACTTTACACCAAAGGAAATAGAGTATCTTATCGATTTAGCAGCAGAGCTTAAAAGACTTAAATATGCAGGTATAAGACCAAGAACTCTAGAAGGAAAAAACATAGCACTTATATTTGAAAAACCATCAACTAGAACAAGATGTGCATTCGTAGTAGCAGCAGTAGATGAGGGAGCACATCCAGAATATCTAGGAAAAGGTGATATCCAGTTAGGTAAAAAAGAATCAGTAGCAGACACAGCAAGAGTACTAGGAAGAATGTTTGATGGAATAGAGTTTAGAGGATTCAAGCATGAAACAGTAGAACAATTAGCAGAGTATTCAGGGGTGCCAGTATGGAATGGATTAACGGATAGATATCATCCAACACAAATATTAGCAGACTTCTTGACAATAAAAGAGCATAAAGGATACTTAAAAGGAATAAAGTTTGCATATGTAGGAGATGGAAGAAACAATATGGCAAACTCCTTAATGATAGGAGCAGCAAAGATGGGAATGGATTTTAGAATAGTATCACCAAAAGAATTGTTCCCAGAAGAAGAACTAGTAAAAACAGCAAGAGAAATATCACAAGAAACAGGTGCAACAATAACACTAACAGAATCAGTAGATGAAGGAGTAAAAGAAGCAGATGTAATCTATACAGATGTATGGGTATCGATGGGAGAAGAAGAGCACTTTGCAGAGAGAATAGCACAATTAAAGCCATACCAAGTAAATATGGATATGATAAATAAAGCAGATAAAGAAGTATTGTTCTTACATTGCTTACCAGCATTCCACGATAGAAAAACAACAGTGGGAGAAGAAATATATAAGGAACATGGAATATCAGAAATGGAAGTTACAGATGAAGTATTTGAAAGTAAGCATTCAGTAGTATTTGATGAAGCGGAAAACAGAATGCATACAATCAAAGCTGTTATGGTTGCTACATTAGGGAAATAGTATATAAGGACAGGGGGATAAAATATGCAAAAGGTGGTAGTAGCATTAGGAGGAAATGCATTACAGGCGGCTGGCAAGCCAGCTACAGCTGAGGCTCAGTTAGAGGTAGTGTATAACACAAGTAAATACTTAGCTGATTTGATAGAAGAAGGATATGAAGTAATAATAGCTCATGGAAACGGACCGCAGGTAGGAAGATTAGTTCTACAAAATGAGGCAGCTGATAATATTACACCTGCAATGCCTTTTGATGTGTGTGGAGCTATGAGTCAAGGAATGATAGGATATCATATACAACAAGTATTAGGAGATGAATTAAAAAGCAGGGGAAGTAAAAAGTCCGTAGTTACATTAGTGACTCAAGTAGTTGTTGATAAAAACGATGAGGCATTTAAAAAACCGACTAAGCCAATAGGACCTTTCTATTCAAAAGAAGAGGCGGATAGAATAAAGGCTGAAAAAGGTTATGATATAGTTGAAGATGCTGGAAGAGGCTATAGAAGAGTAGTTGCTTCTCCAGATCCAAAGAGAATTGTAGAGATCGACTCTGTGAAAACATTAGTAGATAACGGATATGTAGTGGTAACGGTAGGGGGTGGCGGTATCCCTGTAATTGAAACAGAAGAAGATAAACTAAAAGGAGTAGCAGCAGTAATAGATAAAGACCTTGCTTCAGAAAGATTAGCGGAAGACTTAGATGCTGATATGTTGTTAATATTAACTGCAGTTGAAAAAGTTGCTATAAATTTTGGGAAACCAAATCAGCAAGATTTAGATAAAATAACTGTTGAAGAATTAGGTAGATATATTGAGGAAAAGCATTTTGCACCGGGAAGCATGCTGCCAAAGGTAAAAGCTGCTATGAGATTCGCAGAATCAAAATGTGGTAGAAAGGCTATTATTTCATCTTTAGATAAAGCCAAAGAAGCCCTTAGAGGGGAAAGTGGGACAGTTATATTTAAATAGAAAAATATATAAATATAGAAAGAGGCACTCAGTGCCTCTTTCTATATTCCATAATCACAAGGAGCGAAGATTTTATGGAATGACAATTGGCTCTTCAGATATTCCAGTAGGACCTTCAAGACCTAAAGCAAATATAACAACAAGCATGGAAACTATTGATAGAAGAAGAGTATGTTGACTTTCTTCGCTAATAAACAACATAATCACCTCGCGCTAAGTAAAAATATATACACACTATTAATTTATAATATGAAATGATAGCTTTTAGGTGATAGTTATTTTGGTAATATTATTTTAACTAATATAAAAAGATTTAGTAATAAGTGTTGAAATAATAGTGGGCTCTTAGTATAATGAAGGTGAAAACTCAATATAGCATTCAAAAAGAGAGGTATAGTATATTGCAAGCTGCTAAAAGGGTTATGCCCCGTCCAATTTTTGTTTCGGAATATATATATAAGCTGGCTATCATAATTATGGGGAATCTGCTATGTGCTATAGCATTTAATGGATTCTTTATACCTAATCATCTATTAAGCGGTGGAGTTGGTGGTATTTCAATAATGGTTTACTACCTTACCGATGTATCAACTGGATTAGTAGTATTTTTAATCAATATACCTATATTTATAATTGGAGCAAAGATAATTGATAAAAAGTTTACTGTATATAGTTTTATTTCAATGCTTTCATTATCTTTTTTATTAGGATTCACTCAAGATATTGGTAAATATATAGAACTAAACGATGTTTTACTTGGAGCTGTTTTTGGAGCTGTATTCAACGGACTTGGAATGGGTATATTGTTCAGGAACAGGATATCGCAAGGAGGCATGGATATAATAGCAGCTGTATTGAAGAAGAAGTTTAATATTAACGTAGGTACAGGACTAATGGCAGTAAATACAATGATAGTAGCTTTATCTTCAACATTATTTGGATTAAAGCCAGCTATGTACACATTTATAGCGATGTACATAGGTTATCAGATAGTAGATAAAGTTCAAGAAGGTATAGATACAAAAAAGAATGTTATTATTATATCGGACAATGCTGAAAAATTAGCTGAAGCAATAATAAAAAGATTGAAAAGAGGAGTAACTTTTCTTCAAGGCGAAGGCGGATATAGCAAATGCAATAAGAAGGTGATTTATTGCATAGTTACTTCTACTCAAATAGGAAAACTGAAAGAAATATTAGAAGAACTAGACCCTAATGCATTTATGACAATAAATAATATACAAGAAGTAAAAGGGACAGGATTTAAAAATGCCGGTATATAAGGTAAGACATTAGTCTTACCTTATATTGTGCGCAAAATTCGTCGAACATCTTATATTTGTAGATAGTGGTTGGTTATGGTATTATATGAAGTGTAACGTTGAAATAAGGAGGTATTTTTTTGTGGGAAGACTTTTTGGAACAGATGGAGTAAGAGGAATAGCTAATAAGGAATTGACCTGTGAACTTGCATATAAAATAGGTAGGGCAGGAGCATATATATTAACAAAAGAGAAAAAAGAAACTAAGATTGTTGTAGGTATGGATACAAGAATATCAGGAGATATGTTAGAAGCAGCATTAGTTGCCGGCATATGCTCCACTGGTGCAGATGTCATATCTGTTGGCATTGTTCCTACACCTGCAGTGTCTTATTTAACAAGAGTATATAAAGCAGATGCTGGTGTAGTTATTTCTGCGTCTCATAATCCAGTAGAATATAATGGAATTAAGTTCTTTAACTCTCAAGGATATAAATTAAAAGATGAGATTGAAGAAGAAATAGAAAATATAGTATTAGATAATAAAGATATTTTAGCTAATCCAATTGGTGAAGAAGTAGGAAGAAGATTTATAATCAATAATGCAGTAAAAGAATATACTGATTATATAAAGAAAAGTATAAATACTGATTTTAAAGGACTAAAAGTAGCTATGGACTGTGGCAACGGTGCCGCGTATCAGGCAGCTCCAATGCTAATAAAAGAGCTTGGTGCAGACATAGAGGTTATACACAATACTCCAAATGGTACCAATATAAACGTAAATTGTGGATCAACAAAGCCAGAGGAAGTACAGCAATTAGTATTGAAGGCAAAAGCAGATATTGGTATATCATTCGACGGAGATGCAGATAGACTTATTGCTGTAGATGAAAATGGAAGAATAGTTGACGGGGATCACGTAATGGCCATATGTGGTTTACACCTTAAGAAAAAAGGTAAGCTTTCTAAAGATACAGTTGTAGCTACAGTTATGAGTAATATGGGACTAGATATGTGTTTAAAAGCTGAAGGAATAAATACTGTTAAATCAAAAGTTGGAGACAGGTATGTTATAGAGGAGATGCTTGATAAAGGATATTCTCTAGGTGGGGAACAATCAGGCCATATAATATTTTTAGATCATAATACCACTGGAGATGGATTATTAACAGCACTACAGCTAATATCTGTAGTGAAAGAATCAGGTAAAAAGCTGTCAGAGCTTGCCGATGTTATGACTACTTTACCTCAAGTGCTTATAAATGCAAAGGTAAATAGTGAAAAGAAAAATAGCTATCTTGAAGATGAAGTAATAAATTCAGAGATTAAAAAGCTTGAAGAAAAATTCCATGGAGAAGGAAGAGTACTTATAAGACCTTCAGGTACTGAACCTTTAGTTCGTGTAATGATAGAGGGTAAAAACCAAGATGAAATTACAGAGATGGCACAAGCTCTTGCGCATCTTATAGAAGAGAGACTTAAATAACAATTGCTTATTAGCAATATATAATGTAAAATTATCTAATAGCACTAGGGAGGAATTATCCTCCCTGACTATAATATTTTGAAATTAATATAAAAACTTTGCTTTAAGGAACAAAATTAATTTAATTTACGTCAATATCTTAAGAGTATTTTGTTCCTATTATTTTATTATATGAAAGGTGGTGATGAGTATAGGATGATGAATAACAACTAAATAACAAAGCGCCAGAACTCAAAGCTGCTTTGAGTTGACGAGGACATGGTTTAGCGAAATATTCGGCGGATGCCATGCGGTGTTACTACCACCGATAAAGACCGGACAAATCCCATGAGCGATCATGGGGACAAACAACGGTCAGGTAGATTTAAATCCATTTTTTGATGGGTCTATTTGTTGTGCCCAAAAACGGTTTGGGAAAAGTATTAGTAATATTTTTAGGTTAAACTAGCTAATAAGAGAATAATAATAAAAACTAATAAATATTTGGAAGGTGAAATTTATGTGTGGAATAGTTGGATATATTGGAAATAAAAGTGCTACAGAAGTGTTAATCGATGGCTTAGAAAAGCTTGAATATAGAGGATATGATTCTGCAGGTGTAGCAGTACTTGAGGAAAACGAACTAAAGGTAAGAAAACATAAAGGTAGATTATCTATACTTGAAGAGAGTTTAAATAAAAGCCCAATTGAAGGACATATTGGAATAGGTCACACTAGATGGGCAACACATGGAGAGCCATCAGATGTGAATTCACATCCGCATTCAAATTCATCAGGAAGTATAGCTATTATTCACAATGGAATAATAGAAAACTACATGAAGCTGAAAGAATGGCTTATAGATACAAATGGTGATAAATTTGTTTCTCAGACTGATACGGAGGTAATAGCTCATTTGATAGATTATTTCTACGAGGGAGATTTATTAGATGCAGTATATAAGGCAGTAGAAAAAATGGAAGGGGCTTATGCTATTGGCGTTATATGTAATGAGGAGCCAGACAAGATTATAGCTGTAAGAAAAGACAGCCCATTGATAGTAGGTATAGGAGAAGGAGAAAACTTTTTAGCATCTGATATACCTGCATTATTAAAGTACACAAGAAATGTGTATTTAATTGAAAATGATGAATTTGTAGTACTAACAAAGAACGAAATAAAGATCCTTAATGAACTAAGACAAGAGGTTAAGAGAGATGTATATGAGGTAACATGGGATGTCAAGTCAGCAGAAAAAGAAGGCTTTGAGCACTTCATGATTAAAGAAATTCACGAACAACCTAAGGGTGTATCAGAAACTCTTCATAGAAGACTAGATAAAGATGGAAGAGTTTATCTAGATGGAATTAAAATTACTAAAGAAGATTTAGATAGGATTAATAAGGTATATATAGTTGCTTGTGGTACTGCTTATCATGCTGGATTAGTTGGAAAAAATGCAATACAAAAGTTTGCTAGAATTCCAGTAGAAGTAGATATAGCTTCAGAATTCAGATATAGAGATCCGTTTATCGACGAAAACACTTTATTTATTGCAATCAGTCAATCAGGAGAAACACTTGATACATTAGCAGCTCTTAGAGAAGCTAAAAAAAGAGGAGCAAGAATACTATCAGTAGTAAATGTAGTTGGTAGTTCAGTAGCAAGAGAATCAGATGATGTATTCTATACTTGGGCAGGACCAGAAATAGCGGTAGCATCAACTAAGGCCTTTACTACTCAACTAACTGCTATGTATCTTCTAGCTTTACACATGGGAGTTACAAAAGGAACTATGAGTGAACAGAAATATTTTGAAGTGTTAGAGGAAATGAAAAGCGTACCAGACAAAATAAAGAAGTTAGTAGATGATTACGCTATATGTCAAGAGCTAGCTGATAAGCAGTTTAACAATGAAAAAGTATTTTTTATGGGTAGAGGTGTAGACGTAGATGTAGCTCATGAAGGTTCACTCAAGTTAAAAGAAATATCATATATCAACTCATTTGCAATAGCAGCTGGAGAACTAAAGCACGGAACTATAGCATTAATTGAAGAGGACACGTTAGTTATAGCATTGGCTACACAAGACAGATTATATGATAAAATGCTTTCGAATATTAAGGAAGTTAAAGCGAGAGGAGCACATGTACTTGCGTTAGCAAAGGAAGGTAATAAGGAAATAGAGAAGTCAGCTGATGAAGTAATATACATCCCAGATACAATTGATGAACTTACTCCACTATTAAGTGTAATTCCTCTACAAATATTTGCTTATTATGTATCAATTGCAAGAGGTAACGATGTAGATAAACCGAGAAATCTAGCAAAGAGTGTAACTGTAGAGTAGAAATTTCCCGGGGAATATCGCTGTTGTAGAATGTAAAAAAGTTTGATATTTTGTAAAAAAGTCTGATATTTTGCAAGAAAGTTTGATATTTTGCAAAAAAGTTTGATAAAATCACCTTTCTTAGAGTAGAATATATTCTAAAGAGGTGATTTTTTTATGTCGAAACGAAATAGAGACATAACACAAAATAGAATTGAAAGATTGATAAAGGAAGGAAGAGGTCAAGGTATAGGAAGAGATTATAAACCTTGTGTACACTCCCAAAAAAGTTCACCTACTAACAATAAAGTCCACCTAGAACAAATAAAGTTGACCTAAAAATCATGGATAGATATCAGTTTATCAGACTGAATCTTCCATGATTTTTTTATTTATGGACTGAAAAACAGAAGAACTATGGAGAAGAAAAAATTGAAAATAATATTGGTAAAACCATTGAAAATAAAGGGATTGAAGGATATGTTGATTTCTTGTATTGATTAATTTTATTGAAAAACAGAACAGAAAAAACCCCAATCTTAACCCTTATTTCTTGATCCTTATCCCTGTACTTTCGGTCAACTTTATTGTAATTTTTAGAGCCAAGATTTAAGGAAAAAGGCTCAAGAAAGAGCCTGTTTTTCGGTGAACTTTATTGTAATTTTGAAAATGAAAAATTGATAAAAAATGGGCTGAAGGGCTGATGGGAAAAGGGGTTGAGGGTGGTGGTGCTTTTAGGTGGAGTTTTTTTGTATTATACACCTTGGATATTGATTCAGGATGTTCCATCGCTAGGAAGAGCAACAAGATTAAAAGGAATTAAAACTAGTCGACAGCATGAGTTTCTTTCAGATTTAGAGAGAAACTATTTTTACATTCTTGAATATTCGGATACTGTAGTTGATATTAGAGAGCAATTTCCTTTATTACCATTAGAAGAAACAGTACTTATTGCAAAAGAATTAGGGATAAAGCATCCTACAGATCCAAAAACAAGCGAGTATACAGTTATGACTGCAGATTTTCTAGTTACTACAATTAGAAACGAAGAATTGATAAATGTAGCTAGAACTATAAAAAGTAAAGAAGATTTAATAAATAAAAGAACTTTAGAAAAATTTGAAATAGAGAGAAGATATTGGGAAAAACAAGAAGTAAATTGGGGAATAGTTACAGAAAATGAAATAGATAAAACACTTGCTCAAAATATTTCATACATGCATTCTTATTATAATGATTTGTATGAACTAGATAGTTTCATAAGCATAGAAAAAGAAGTGGTAGATGATTTGGTGATAAATTACATAGATAGAATAATAGGAGAAAGCGTAGATATAAGGAAAATATCTAAGTGCTTTGATAAGGATTTTAGCTTAAAAAGTGGAACGGGATTATCTATTTTTTACTATTTGATTATAAGAAAAATAGTAAAAATTAATATGCTTGAAGAGTTAAACCTATCCAAAGTAAAAGATATAAGGATAGATTGGAATTTTCAGAAGGAGATGAAGATTATATGATTTTGGTAAACTCCGTCCTTCAAAATGTAAAAACAAAAGAAAGAATAAGAATTATATCTCAGGATGAAGATGATAATTCAGTATATGTAATCAGTTTAGAAAAAAACACATCAATGCCTATGAAAGTTGACATACCTTCATTACAAGCTGAATTAGAAAATGATTTATTAATAAAGATAATAAACCCTTATTTAAAAAATATAGATGAAGAATCATTAAATGAAAAACAAAAAGAAAAAAGAGATAATGACTGGCTATTAATAAACAATATTTGGAATGATCATAAAGAGAAATTATTAAATAAAAGAATTAGAAATGAATTTTTAAAGAAAGAAGCAATTAAATTAGGAGTAACAGATATTAAACTAAAGAGAATATTAACTAGATTTTGGCAAAGAGGAATGAATAAAAACGCTCTTCTTCCAGATTATATAAATTCAGGGGGAAAAGGTAAAAATAAAAAATTAAAATTAGATAGCAAAATAGGTAAAGCTAAAAAAACTGATTATAATGGAGAAATCATACAAGGAATAAATGTAACAGAAGATATAAAAAAAATATTTGAAATATCAATAAATAGATTTTATAGACGGAAAGAAAAACTAAGCTTAACTGAAACTTATAACTTAATGCTTAGAGAATTTTTTTCAGATAAATATTATGAAGATGGACAAGAACAATATAAAGTATGGGATAAATCAAGAATACCGACTTATTATCAGTTCTACTATTGGTTTAGAAAACTACAAAACATAGAAAAAGATATATCATTTAGAATAAGCGACAAGGAATATAATTTGAAACATAGACCTTTATTAAGTAATTCTACAATAGAAACGAATGGACCAGGAACAAGATTCCAAATAGATGCAACCATAGCAGATATTTATATAGTAAGCTCACTTAACAGAAATAGAATTATAGGAAGACCTGTTGTATACGCAATTATTGACGTGTATTCAAGGCTAGTTACAGGAATATATGTAGGTTTAGAAGGACCTTCCTGGCTTGGAGCTATGATGGCTTTAGATAATATGATAACTGATAAGGTTGAATTTTGTGAAAGGCATGGAATAGAAATAACCGAAGAACAGTGGCCATCACAGTACTTACCAGAAATTATAATAGCAGATAGAGGTGAATTTGAAGGCTATTCAGTAGAAAATTTAATAAATAATTTGAATATTAAAATAGAAAATACTTCACCTTATCGTGGAGATTTAAAGGGTATTGTTGAAAGAAGCTTTAGGACGGTAAATGAGAAAATAAAGCACAAGACCCCAGGGGCTATACAAAAAGAGTATAGAGAAAGAGGAGACAGAGATTATAGATTAGATGCAACGCTTACTTTAGAAGAATTTACTCAAATATATATAAAAATGGTTTTACATCATAATCATAAAATGAAAGTTGACTATCCTGTAGATAAAGATATGATATCAGATGAACTAACTCCAACACCTATTAATCTATGGAATTGGGGAATTGAAAATAAAAAAGGAAGGCTTCGAGTTGTAGATAGGGATATTATGAGACTAAATATACTTCCTAAGGGAAAAGCCAGTGTATCAAGAGCTGGACTTAAATTTAAAAACTTGTACTATAGTTCTTAAAAAGCAGTAGAAGAGCAATGGTTTATAAAGCCTAAGTTTAGATGGGCTGAATTAGTATATGATCCAAGAAATATAAATCAAATATATATTCCGCATGAAGATGGTAAAGGCTATAAAATGTGTTATCTTCTAGAAAAAAGCAGACAATATAAAGATCATTTACTTGAAGAAATAATATTTCAACAAGAACTAAAGGAAGAGTTAATAGACAGGGAGTCAATTCAACAAACTCAACTGAACATAGATTTAGATAAGGAAATAGAACATATAGTAAAAAAAGCTGAAAAGAAGAGAAAAATAACTGTTGTTGAGACTACTTCTAAAACTAGGAAAATAAAAGGTATAAAAGAAAATAGACAACTCGAAAAGGAATTAAATAGAATAGATGAAGCTTTTGAAATCGGCAAAAAAGAAAATAAAGAAGGTATAATTAAAGAATTTAATAAGAAAACAGAAAAGAAAGAAGAGCAAAAGGATATAAGACATGAAATGATAATGAGTAAATTAAGAAAGAAAAGAGATGAGAGTCTTGGAAAAAAATAAGATAACTCCTTTATTAAAGGGGAGAATTGAACTAGCATGTTATAAGGAACAAGAGATAATAGAATATGCTAACAATCCATTCATAGAAGCTCTACCTCCTATATTTTCAGAAGATGATGTATTGGAGCAATTTACTAGATACCCAATAATAGATGATATTGAAAAAACTAAAAATAGAAATTTAAGGCATCATATGATAAAAAGAATAAAAAATTTTATACAGCCATTACCAGATCATTTCATAATAGAGAATAAGCTTTCAACGCTGATAAGAAGGGGATATCTTGCAAGAAATCCATTAGATAAAACCTATTTTGAGAGATTGAAGATACTAAATGATATCCATTCTATGAAGCAAGAAGAAAGAGAATCTATGTTAAATAGAAATATGGAACATATACGTTCTACGGCCGATAGTCTTTCTGTAATAGGGATCTCAGGAATAGGTAAAACTACAACAATAGAAAGATTATTACTTATGTATCCACAAATTATCAAACATGAAGAGTATAAAGGAAGGGCATTAAGTAGAACACAAATAGTATGGCTAAAAATTGATTGTCCATATGATGGCAATCTTGCTACCCTTTGTAAAAGCTTCTTTAAGACTATTGATGATTTACTTGGGACTAGATACCTTGAGAAATACGGATATTTGAATAGGATAACATCTTCAATGATGCTGCACATGACATCCTTAGCAAGCATGTATGGAATAGGAATTTTGGTGATAGATGAAATACAGCATTTGATTAACTCAAAGAATGACCCTGATGAAATGCTTAACTTTTTTGTGACCTTAACTAATACTATTGGAATACCAACTGTTTTGATAGGAACATTTAAAGCACTTAAAATATTTAAAAGAGATTTTAGGCAGGCTAGAAGAGCAGGAAGTGAAGGAAATATTATATGGGATAGAATGACTAAAAATAGCGATGAATGGGATTTTTTTATAGAAACCTTATGGGGATTTCAATGGCTAAAGAATAAAACTGAGTTAACTCAAGAGATTAAGGATTTTTTCTATAATGAATGTCAGGGAATAACTTCAGTAGCAGTGAATTTATTTATACTTACACAAGAAAGAGCTTTAAATACAGACAGTGAAAAAATAACTAAGCAAATTATAAGTAAGACTTCTAAGGAAGATCTTTATATGATACAACCAATGATAAAAGCACTTAGAAATAATAATAGATTAGAAATAATGAAATATGAAGATATTTCTATAAATTTAGATGAAATAATCTTTAAGCATAAAAACAATTTGCAATTAACAGGTAAAATTAAGGAAATGGCTAAAAATCAAGAAAAGCTATTTGAATTAAAAAGAAATAATATTGCAGAAAATCTAATAATAGATATGAATGAATTAGGGATATTTGATGAACTTACTGAAAATGAATTAGAAAATTTAGTGAGGAAGGTTGTTGATAGATTTGGTATAGATGATAATTATAATAATATTAAATCAGATGCTATAAGGAAGGCTTTACAGTTAAATGAGAAGAAGAAAGATATTAAAGATAAGAATAAAAATGTATTACGCGAAAAAAAAGATTTAAGAAATCTATATGAATCTGCAAAAAAGAAAAAGGTTCATGTATATGAAGTATTAAAAGAAAATGGATATATTAAAAATCCTTTAGATGAATTTTTAAAGGTGGAATAAAATATGCTTACTTTTTTTACAGATCCTTATAAAGATGAGCTTCTATATGGAGCTATTGGGAGATACCACTATTACGTTGGGAATATAGATTACAAAGATACTTTAAGAGAGATTTTTGAAAATGAAAGTGTAATCCCAAGCTTAGAATTATGTGGTTATTTAGATGGAGTTTCAAAAAATCTAGGCGAGAAATATACACCTGACTACATTATAAATAATCATACTATATTTCCTTTCTATGCGCCTTTTATGCCTATATGTAGAAGAAAAGAATTAATAAATGATATGAAAAATAAAGACGGAAAAGGGTTATATACTAAAATAGGTATGGTGGCAGGTTCTGTGTGTAAAAAAGAAGGCATTTACTACTGTCCTATGTGTTCTAAAAATGAAATTAAGAAATATGGAGAGGCATATATCCATAGAGAGCATCAATTACAAGGAGTATTTTTATGTCCAAATAATGGGGTTAAGTTAAAAAGGTATAAAATAGATAGGGCAAATTTAAGTAGATTAGAATTTATAAGATTAAATGAAAAATTACTAGACTTAAATGTTGAATATGAAAATAATGAAGATATCTACAGAAAGCTATTAAAAATATCCGAAACTGCTTATTACATACTAAATAATAATCTTTATCATTTAAATAAAGATATTCTAGCTAAAAAATATAAAGAAAATCTTTATTCTAAAGGGCTATTATCTGTAAATAAAAGAGTAAAGCAACAAGAATTATATGAAGAATTCATCAAATTTTATGGAATTACCTTTCTTGAAGTAATGGAATCTAGTATAGATAAGAATGATGAATATAATTGGCTTAAAGTTATAACAAGAAATTCAAAAAGAACAGTACATCCTATAAGGCATATACTATTAATAAATTTTTTAGTTGAAGATATAGAAGAATTTTTTAGGTCAGAAGAAATAGATAAATATAATCTATTTGGAAAACCCCCTTGGACATGTTTGAACCCTGTAGCCGAGCACTATAAAAAAGATGTAGTTGAAAGTTTAGTGATAACAGCTGATTATAAAACTAGGCTTCCTGTTGGGACATTTCTATGTAATTGTGGATTTACATATTCAAGAAAAGGACCTGATAAAGATATAAAAGACAGGTATAAAGTAGGTAGAGTTAAAAAATTTGGTCATGTATGGGAAGATACATTAAAGGGATATTTACAGCAAGGGAATTATTCACTTAAAAAGTTAGCAAAAATTATGCAATGTGATCCTAAGACCATTATAAAGTTTGATAAAAAACTGAATATAAACTATTTTGATACTTCTATTATTAGGATAGAAAAGCCAAATATTAAAAAGCAAAATAATAATATAGATATACAAGACTATAAAGAAAATATATTAAATATCATAAATAAATATCCTAATTACTCAAGAACACAAATAAGAGAGCTCTGTAAAAAGGAGTATTCATATCTTTATAAACATGATGGAAATTGGCTTTTTAAAAATCTGCCTCAAGGTATCGATAGAAAGAATATAGATTATAAAAGCAATAAAAGAGTTGATTGGGAAAAAAGAGATGTTGAAGTACTAGAATCTATAAAGCAACAATATAAGGGTTTATTATTAAGAGAAAAGCCTGTAAGAGTAACTAAAGGAAACCTATGCAAAGGGGTAGGGATACTTCCTATTGTTGAAAAGCAATTGGATAAACTTCCAGGAACAAAAGAGTATTTAGATAGTATTCTTGAATCTGTAGAAGAATTCCAGTTAAGAAGAAGTAAACTGATAATAGAAAAAAAGGTTGAAGCAAAAGAAAGATTAAGACTATGGGAAGTGCAGAGATTAGCAGGAATTAAAACAGAAGACTTTAGTAAAATAAGAACTAATCTTGAAGAATATATAGACAGGGGGTATAAACATTAGTATAACAATAGAAAATAAAATAATTCAGAAAAATTGGCCTTTTAGACCAGAAGAAAAGGTGAAACTTTATTGGATAGATAAACCATATAAATTAGATGACAAGTGGGCAATAGATGCTTATTTCATAAGTGACAAATTTTCAAAAAAGATTACTCTTGATTGGGCTTCAATCCATTTTCTAGCTTTTGGGAGATATTATACTAATGAAAATTTGAACAATAGCCAAATACATAAAAACGCAGCTATTGAAGATTTAAATTTAAATAAGGTCAAATTTAATTTAACACAAGATTTTTTAAATATAGAATGTAAAGAGATAAAAACAGAAATATTTGTTGGATATAAAAATGGAATAGAGTATAGAATACCTGCATTAGAAATAATAAGAGCTGTTATAGCTACAAACAGATTTTTATTAAACAGAATAGTAGAAATAGATTCCTTTACCAAGTATTTTGTTTATAAATATGACGATGAAAACAATTTATTTATAGATTTTTTTGATGAATATGAAAGAAAACTCTTGAGTGGAGGTTATGTAAGACATTTAGCTTGGATTTTAACTAATGAAAACGTTTTAATGATGTTTAATGAAGTAGGAAAATCTTTATGGCTTGAAGGGAATATAAAATACAATTTTTTATTTAAAGAATTTGATATTAAAGCTAGAATACATAAAGATAAAAAAGTAGTGAGGATTTTAGAAATAATGGAATTTAGAAGTAAGAAAATAAATGCTAATGAAATATTTATAGGTTCAAAATATATTAATGAAATAAATGTGAGTAGTGAACCGAAGCTTAGGAAATATAAAAGTTTAAACATAGTTGATGAAAAGATGCTAGATGCTAAAATAGATGGAGCTAACAATGTAGAATCTGATTTTATAAATTCACTAAATACAAATCACATATACTGTAGCAATACCAAAATAAACAGAAGAAAAAAAGGAAAAAGGATTTTAAGAACAAAAGAAGATAAGAATACTCAAACTTATGAAATAGAAAATGATAAATTAAGGACTACAGCAGATACAGGTGGACTGGATAAAGCTAAAGGACTTGAATATAAAGATATTGATGATGTTGAAATAGAAGGAGAATTAGAACAGTTTGTAGAAATATTAAAACTAATAAGAAAAAAGCCAAATATTAAAGATGTACAAGTTATAATAGAAAATCTGCCCGAAGGTAAAAAAGGCAAGCGATTTGCTTACCTGTCTGATAGATTGAATAAAAGAAAATATGTGATTGGGGAAATAAGTACAAATAATAAAAGATATAATTTAATAGAAATAGAAAGACAGAATAGATCTTTATCAATATTACTGCTATATTCTAGTAAAATCGTTAATTGGAAAAAAGTATATTTGTCTATATTATTAGGATTAGTCAATAAAAGTGGTGCTTGGGATTTCAGTATAATAAATAAGATGCAGAAAATAGGTATATCTTCTGATAGAATAAGACATATATCGGACACTAGAAGTATAACAGAAAAGGCAGAATATATATATAATAAGTTAAACATATAAAAATATACTAGACATAATGAGTTTAAGTACAAAACGTATCTTGTAGGAACATTTTATTTAAAATAAAACGTTCTGTAACAGTTGTAAGTTTGAGAGGAACCAATTAGGCTTATAGAATATGGTGTTAAAGTATTAATTCATTTGTATATTATATTAGGTTTTACTTAAGGGTATTAATTCCATAGTATTCGTAAAATTAAATATATTTTTCTATATTACAATGTGTTTCATAATTTACTAATGTGATTGGGGGGGTAAAATTGAAAGAATCTGTAGCATTTAAACCAAGAGCAAGGCTTATGTCTCAACTAGGTGAGCAGTTAATAAAGGATGAGAACATTGCGGTTTTAGAATTAATAAAAAATTCTTATGATGCTGATGCAAAAGAGGTTAAAGTGACTATGCTAAATTTAGAAAATCCAATAACAGGTACTATAATTATCGAGGATAATGGAGATGGAATGTCTTTAGATATAGTAAAAAATTATTGGATGGAGCCTGGAACTGATAACAAGGAAAAAAAATTACAAGATATGATAAAGAATAATAGACGTAGCAAATTAAATAGATTACCTATGGGAGAAAAAGGTATAGGTAGGTTCGGTGTACATAAGTTAGGCAATAAGATTACTCTAATAACTTGTTCAGAGGGTGAAAATGAGGTTTATTTACAAATTGACTGGTCAATATTTAACTCTAGTAAATACCTAGCAGATGTCCCTATAGAAATTATAGAACGCACTCCTATTCAAAAATTTCTAAACAATAGTTCCAAAGGGACTAAGATTATCATTGAAAAACTAAAAACAACTTGGACTAGAGGAAAAGTGAGAGAGTTATATCGTTCAATGAACTCTTTAAATTCACCATTTAAAGCAATAGATTCATTTAAGGTTAGTATGGATATTGACAAAAAAGAATGGTTGAAGGGATTACTAGAATATAAGGATATTAAGGACTATTCATTGTTTAAAGCTAATATGGTACTATCAGGCGATAAGATAAGAGATTATGAATATCATTTTAAGCCTTGGAAATCCATGAAAAAACTTGATGAAAGATATAACAGAGTCGATGAAATTGATATGGTAGATGAAACTAGAGTTAGAACGGATAAAGGGAAATTTAGGAAGGAGCTTATCCCCATAGATTTAAATGATTATAAAATAGGGGATGTGGAAATAGAGCTACTAAGTTTTGATTTGGATTCATCTATATTGAAAATGGAAGTAACGGATAGAAGTGGATTAAAAGAATATCTAAGAATTAATGGAGGAATATTTGTTTATCGTGATAATATTAGGATTTATTCGTCAGGAGAAAACGATTGGTTAGACTTAGGACGAAGCCGAGTAAATGCTCCTGGAGAGAAATTAAGTAAGAACTTAGTATTAGGAAGTGTTAATATAAAGCGTAATGCCAGTTCAGATTTAAAAGAAAAAACAAATAGAGAAGGTTTTATTGAAGATGAGACATACGATATATTTAAGAAAGCAGTTAGCTTTGCAGTAGAAAAATTTGAAAGAGATCGAGCACAGGATAAACTACTAATAAAACAATACTATGGGAGTACATCAAAATCTGAACCTGTTATAGCAGAAGTAGATAAACTTAAAAAGAAAGTAGAAAAAAAGATATCTGATGAAGAGCTAAAGAAAGAAATATTTGGATGTTTAAATAATATTGAGAAAGATTATAAGCATATTACAGAAGTTTATCAGAAAAGTTCAAGTGCAGGATTAAGTATGAGCGTAGTTTTACATGAAATTGACAAGATAATTTCTGAGCTTGAGCATGCTATTGTCGTAGAGCAAGCATCGGAACATGTACATTTTTTAGTAAAGAGGCTAGGTACTTTAACAGATGGATATGCTTCGGTTGTAAAATCAAAAACAATAAGATATTTTGATTTAAAGAAAATGATAAATCAATCTTTATTTATGGTGGATTTTAGATTATCAGCTCATGAGGTTACTATTGATAAGCAGTATATAAATAAACAGGATAGTTTTAAAATAAAAGGAAATGAAAGTCTTATTGCAAGTATTATAATAAATATTATAGATAATGCAATATGGTGGCTTCACTATGCTAAGATAATCAATAAAAGAATATATTTTGATATTACACGTGATATACTAGGATATCTAAGTATAATCATTGCAGACAATGGAAAAGGTTTTACCATACCAACAGATATTGCAACAAGACCATTTATAACAGATAAACCAGGGGGTATGGGTTTAGGTCTTCATTTGGCAAGTGAACTAATGAAACAACATGGAGGAGATCTTTTTTTTCCAGAATTTAATGATCTACAATTACCAGATGAATATGAACATGGAGCAATAATAGCTCTTTCGTTTAAGGAGGAATAAAGCAATATGGGAAATATAGATATCTTTGACAAAATTTTTATAATAGATGATAAATATGAAGAAGTACTTCCGATTATTAAAGTATTGGGAAGTCGAGGAATTTCTTCGATATATTGGAATGGAGATTTAGAAACGAAACCTAAAGAACCTTTAAAAGGTATAAGGCTAGTAATTTTGGATATGCGCTTTTCGTATGTTACTGACTCAAGAACTATAACTACAACTTTGTATACATTATTAAAATATGCTATTAGCAACGATAATGGTCCATATATTCTATGTATATGGAGTAAACATGATAGTGAATATTTAAAAGATTTTAAGGAAGGACTTGAAGAGGCATCTGATGTTCCTCAACCATACTTAATACTTAATATTGAAAAAAGCAAGTTTGTTAAAACCATTAATGAGAAAAATGTGGTATATGATGAGATAGCTACGAGTTTAGCCTTTGAAGATAAACCAGAGTTAAAAGAGGAAATACTTTCTATATTGAAAACTACAGGGATACATGAGTCTGTAGAAACAATTGATCTAGATGAAGATATTATTGAACAGCTAAGTACCAATTTAGATGAAAAATTAAAAGAAATTAATTCGCTATCTATTCTACTTTTATGGGAACATTTAGCAAATAAATCTATTAATAACTTAGTTAAAGAAATTGCGAATTTCTCTGAACTAGATGGGACTTGGGATAACAATATTAAAACTTTAATTCAACGCTTAGCAACTGCTAATGCCGGAAAATCTCTAGGCGCTACTACAACAGAATATATTTTAAATTCTTTATCGGCATTGAATTATATGTTACCTGATGAATTACTCAATCAATTAATGAAATATTCTATAGATGAAGACAGATTTAAATTTATAAGTAACCCTGCTATAATAAAAAATGTAGATGATGAGATATTTTCAATTTCAAAACCTAAGAAAACATTTATTGTTAAAAAAGGTAACAGTGATTATAAAGTATTTAAAAATACAGCAGATATATTAAATTTTGAAGAAAAAGATAGACAAGTATGCAGAGAACTATATGACAAATATTTAAAACTTTTAGGAAATAGTAATTTTAAGTTGTTATGTGAGAGGAAGGAATCTGTTAATATTAATAAGCCAGGAAATTTATATAAAGTTGAAGATGGTAAATTTTTGGAACAAATAAGCCAATCAATATTTAAAGAAAAAAGTAAAGTAGATTTAAGAAATGCTAGCTTGGTAAAATTAGATATATCTTCTTCTTGTGATTATGCTCAAAACAAACTTAAAAGAGTCCGGGTGTTATTTGGGATTAAGATTAAAGATACGTATTTTGCTGATATTGCTGATACTGAGGATATATACTGTACACCAGAACTAAATATAGGTGATGGTGAAACTTTTAAAATAGTGTTTAACTTTCATTATATTACTAATGAAAGTTATAATAATTTAATAGAAACGGATAAACTTTTTTCATTTAGAGAGTTACTATTAACGGAAATAAAGCATACACTTTCTTCATATATATCAAGAGTAGGAATTATAAATTTATAGAAAAAAGCTGCCAAAAAAGAAGGCAGCTTTTGATGGTTATTTGACTTATTAGCAAATTTATGATAATTATGTTTACAATCTTGAATTAACCTGGTATGCTTTATATATAAAGATAATGTTATAAATAGGTAATTGCGAAACTCATGATTAAAAGAGGTGTAGAAAGAACCTATAGATGTAGAAGTGAATTTTTAAATGTAAACTAATGTGTTTTATGCA
>NZ_JBNPXI010000030.1:0-47363 GCF_050433385.1 Brassicibacter mesophilus | reverse complement strand
TACTCTCAAAAGGCTTATTGATGTTACCCTTTTTTAACTTGAAGAAATATCAAATATTTTTAGATTTAACTATTGACATTTCTTAGCTGGACTAAATCATCTATTTTTTCTTTATCACCAAAGGTGGTAAAGCTATGTCCTAGCATAAAAACCATTAATAAAGAACTAACATACAATATAGAAAAGAAAGTTATAATAATAAGTTAGAGTTTATTTAAGTCAAAAATACCACAATTTTACTTATAGTACAAGCCATTTGACATAAGTGGTATAATATCAGGCATAACTTGCATAAAAAATGAACTATTTAACTCATTCAAATAGTTCATTTGATGTTCCGTCTGTCTTCATTCTGTATGTTTTAAAGTCATCTTCACTTTGATAATAAATCCAATCGCCAACTATATGTTTACGAATAACCATACTATCATTAAGCTTTATTCTCTCTAAACCGTTAGTTTTTATTTTATATATAGTCATTCCATCATCAATATTTGAATAATATATCCAATCACCATATACATTAAGTCCACAAGAATTATCATCGTTAATCTTTGTTTTGTTATTTCCATTAACATCTGCTCTGTATATTTTCCCTCCATCTTCATGGTTTGAGTAATAAATATACTTATCTACTACAACAAATTCTTTAGGGTTAATATTGTTTAACTGAATTTCTTTACTGTTTTTATTATACTTAGTTCTGAATACTTTGTCTTCTTTACGATAATAAATCCAATCATTAGTCCAAAATAAATTATAAAATTCATCTTCTTCTAATACTAATTCAGTTTCACTTCCATCAATAGAAGTTCTAAAAACACCCGCTCCCGATTCTTCAGTCCATCCAGTATAATAAAGCCAATTATTTCTTAGTTTTAAATGAGAAATATACTTTATATTTGGTTCAATTTGTGCTTTTACTTTATTAATAATATCAAATTTAATTATGAAATTATCAGACAAGTAATAAAGATAATTGTCTTTTACATTTAAGCATCTGTTAGCTCTAGGTCGATCTTTAAATATTTCTCTTTTATCAGTACCGTCTTCTTTCATAACAAAGATTCTTGAATTAGTAATATAGTAAATAAATCCACCTTGTTTTGCTACTATTCCGCCATTATGTAAGTTATTATTTACATTTGCTATTCTAGTATTTCGATTATTAATGATTTTGTAGCTACTTATAGTACTAAATAATATCAGTACCAGTAGTAAAGGCAGCAAAACTATAATATATGATCTTTTTTTATTTCTATCAATCATTTTCATCGCTCCTAATAAAAGTATATTTGATATAACTTTTTATTTAGACAGCTTTTCTTTTCTCTGATCTTTTTTCAGCTATATACAAAATGTACATTAGTGACGCTGCACTAATTGCTAATATAAATGTTATAGGCCACACAGTTCTTACACTATAATTTTCTATTACTCCCCCCATAACGAAAGGTGCTACTGCCCAACCTGAGCCTGATATTATAGGAAGAATAGAATTAAATCTTCCTCTATGTGACATAGGAGTATGATTTGCAATATATACACCAGAATTAGTTGCTTGTAATATTTCACCTATAGTCCAAATAACCGTAGAGATAAAAAAAACTATATATTTATTTGCAAAATACAGCATACCAAAACCTATAGCACACATTATTCCAGACATTGCAATATTTAATATGGGCTTAATTTTTTTAGTCAGATCTGTAACAAATAAAGTCATCACAAGTACTACAACTGCATTAGTAGTCATAAGAGTTCCAAACATTTTAGATCCAATTTCTACTCCAAAGATTTCTTTTATCTGAAGAGGAATACTATATCCATGTTGTGCAAAAACAAAGGAGTATATTGTTGATACTACTGCGAAAGCTAATAACGCAGGTCTCCTAAACAATACTGCTATAAATGAACCATCCTCTGCCTTCTCATGACTATCAATATCGTAGCTTTGCTTTACCTTATCTGAAGATGGAATTGATTCTTCAACTAATACAGTTATTAAGATAAGAGATAAAATTGTGGTTGCAGCGTCACCTATGAATATCCATTTAATATAATTGTTATATAAGAAACCTGCAATCAAAGGCCCTACTGCAAAACCCACATTAATTCCAAGGTAAAGAAGTGAAAAAGCAGACTTTCTATTTTCTTCAGTAGTTATATCTGCTATCATTGCACTATATGCTGGCTGAGCAGCTCCTCCAAAAAAATTTCCTAATATGATCAACTTAGGTATTAATAAAGAATACTCTAAAAATGCACAAGGAATAAACATTAGTGCTGCTAATCCTTGAAAAAGTACGATTATCTTTTTTCTTCCAATTCTATCTGATAAAAAGCCACCAATAAATGAACCTGGCACGGAAACTATTGCGGCTATCATGAAATATAATCCAGTCTCTCTTTCTCCCACTCCAAGCTTGTCAGTTAGAAACAATGTCAAAAATGGATATACAAATGCCCCTAAGCTGTTAATGATTCTTGCAAAAAACAATACATAAATACTTCTAGGTAATCCTGAATATACTTTAAATACTCTAGGTACTCTCAAAAAAATTCCCCCTATCCCCTTAGTGTTGCAATTAATCTATTTGTATTAAGTAATAGCTCCAAACAGTCATTTATGCTTTTAAAAACTATTTGACTATTAAATAATGCCTTGGTTGAGCATCCTTCATTCCCTATAATACATATCCCTATTTCAGCTTCTTTTATCATGAGACTGTCATTATTACCATTTCCTACAGCTATACAAGTACTACTTCCTAGTTTTCTAACGAAGTTAGCCTTGTCATCAGTTCCATTTTCCTTAGATATGATATGTACTTTTAGTTTAGTATCTGCTAAGTTTTTTGCCACATTTCCATATGTATCTGCAGTAAGTACATAAATATCTACTTTCTTCTGAAGTACTTTGAGCTTATTTTTTATATCTGTATCTACTATTCCATCTGTTGCAAGAGTACCATTATAATCAAACACTACATTTTTAATTTTTATGTCCTTATATGATGGTATGCTAATATGTATCATAATCTCACTTCCTTATCATTTGAAAAAAAATAACTATAAATATAATATCATATATGCTTCGATTATAAATAATCTATCCTAGATTATAGTATTAATTTTCATAATATTTTTTAAACAAAAAAATAAGGAACACTTTTTTCAGAGCTCCTCCTTGCCAACCTCTATACTCAGTTAATTATAGCGAAAATCCTTAGAACAAGCTATCTACATTAAATCGATACATTCATTTATATTTTTATTGAATACTAATACAAAACATAATCATAAATTATGCAAAAATTTAAGCTGGTCAAGATAAAATTATACCTCAACCAGCTCATTTATTATTAATAAATCTTAGTTCCTGTTTCTCCTAGGATAGCTTTTTTTGCACATTCTAAAGAAGAAATAATCGCTGTTCTTCCTTCTTTTGATTGAGCAAATTCGATTGCAGCCTCTACCTTTGGTTTCATGCTTCCAGGAGCAAAATGACCTTCATCAATATATTTTAATGCTTTACTTACTGTAATTTGATCTAAGCTTATTTGATCAGGCTTTCCAAAATTGATTGCTACTTTTTCTACGGCAGTTAAGATAAATAACGTATCGCAATCAAGAAGCTCTGCTAGCTTTTGTCCTGCCAAATCTTTATCAATAACTGCAGGAACTCCAACTAAAGCATTGCCTTTTTTTACAACAGGAATTCCTCCGCCTCCTACAGCAATTGCAATATGTCCATTGTCTACGATATCACTGATAATATCTTTTTCAACTACATCTATAGGTTTTGGTGAAGCAACTACCCTTCTATATCCTCTTCCTGAATCTTCAATCATTGTGTATTCTTTTTCTGCTTCCAATTCATTTGCTTCTTCTTTACTGAAAAATCCTCCGATAGGCTTAGAAGGATTACTAAAAGCTTCATCATTTTTATCTACTATTACTTGTGTAATTAAAGAAACTACAGATTTATATATATTTCTATTTGCTAGTTCAAGTGCAATAGCATTTTGAAGATGATATCCTATATAACCTTGACTCATGGCAACACATTCTGGAAAAGGCATTTCAGGAGTTCTTCCGTCAATACTTGATGCAGTTTCTAGTGCAGAATTTATCATTCCAACTTGTGGTCCATTACCATGTGCTAATACCACAGTATGTCCATCTTCAATCAAATCTACAATAGGCTTAGCAGTATTTTTAACTAACTGTAATTGTTCTTGAGGACTGTTACCTAATGCATTTCCTCCAAGTGCAATCATTATTTTACTCATATTGGTTCCTCCCATTCATAACTTTATAAGCAAAAACAATTCCCAATATAATATCTACTCCTGAGCTTTGCCCATAATTCAATACATTGTCTACAATTTCATCATCAAATTCTTCATCACTAAGAGTATTAAGCAATGAAATTACACTCATACTAAATTTACCTTCTGTGGATAGGATTAAAAACTGTTCGCTAATATCATTTGTGTATATTCCTTTATTTTTTAATATTAAATCCCTTATTTCCCATATGCTTTGTTGGAACACGCCGTATGATGAAAAAACACTGAGTATACCTACTAAAAAATCATCTCCTGATGGTGTCAAGCCCATGCCCCTTCCCAAGAAATATTCTAAAGTTTCTTGATTTTCACCATATAAAATAAAATTAGCTAGTAGTTCTAACTTTAAGAAAAATTCTGAAGCATTTTTATCATATAGATAATTATATGAATTATTATCTATATTCTGAATAATATCAAACATTATATCATTCTCTATGCTAAACCCATTCTGTTTTCCATAGCCTAGAACTTTCTGTGTTAATTTTCGTATTTTTGAACTATATATTTTATTTTTTGCTTTTCTCATAGTTGAATCATATTTTTTAGTTTCATTTCCAAATAACAATTCAATATGATTGACAATAATGCTCTTATCAGATACATTAAATTGTAATGATTCGCTGTTTATTTGTTTCTTTAAAATCTCAAAATCTCTGTTGTCAAGAACAATCCCGTATGGCGGTAAAATATTTTTATTATGACTTACATTAACAATGGCTTTGCCTAATTTAAAATTAAAGCTATTATTGAAGACGCTGTGAATGGAAATCTTTGAGGTCAAAGTAATGACCTCAAAGATTTCTTCACTTATAAATAACGGACTAATAATCATTGTCATTAGCTTGTGTATTTTTCAACTAATGCTTCTAATGCTTTAGTGAAGCATGCAAGAGGTGCCCTAACTGTACCTGCTCCTATTTGACCAACTCCAGCTTTCTTATGTGCAATTCCTGTATTTATTAGGGGTGTTATACCAGTTTCTACAACTTTTCTTACATCAATTCCAAGGCAAGCACCTTTGAAGTCCCATGTTGGAATAGATAAATTGGGGTTGTGATCTACACATATTTCTTTCATCTCATTACTGATGCTCTGAGCTGCTTCAAATCCGTCAGCTCCTACGAATCTAGTTACACCAGGAGCAGCTATCATTGCCATACCCCCTACACCAAATGCTTCAGTAATTGCACTATCTCCTATATCTGGATTAGCATCATCTTGGCTATATCCAGTAAAGAAAAGTCCTTCAGGTGTATTAACAGGTGCTGTAAACCATTGGTCACCCATTCCTGATACTCTTATACCAAATTCATGACCATTTCTAGTCATAGCAGTTACAATAGTTCCTTCTTGAATAGTTCTAGCTGAATCCATTACTGATTTTGAATAAGCCATCATGATATTTAAGAAAAATTGATCTGTATCTGCTAAGAATTTTGTTACATCTTCTAAGTCTTTTTCTTCGATGTCTGTTTTTAATACAAATGGCATAATGTCTTTCATAAATAATGCTGAAGCAGCTATATTTCTTTGATGAAATTCGTCACCCATTGTGATTGCTTTAGAAACAATAACATTTAAGTTCATTCCATTTTCTGTAAATGTAAGGGCTTTTGATAATGTTGGCCCTAAAATATTTCTCATCCAGTGAAGTCTATTAACAACTTCTTCATTATATGCACCGAATCTCAAAACTTTACCAATACCTTCATTCATTGTACAGTATGCTCTATTCCCGCCATCTCTATTTTCAACAACTAAAACCGGCATATTTCCTGATGTTATGCCTCCCATTGGCCCAACAGCACTAACGTGGTGGCAAGGTATAAACTCTACTTCTCCACTAGAAAGAAGTTTATGTGCTTCTTCTTCGTTATTAGCCCACCCTTCAAATATCGTTGCACCGTAGCATGAACCTTGCATTGGTTCAGTCATTTGCTCCCACTTAATTGGTGGACCTGCATGAAGCAATACTTTACCATTTAATTCTTTGATTACACTTTTAGCTGGTACTACATCTATTAAATATGGTTGTGCAGATAAGATTTTGTTAATTACCGCTTGGTTTGCTTCATTTAAATTTTTATATTGCATGATAAAATACCTCCTATAAAGAATTTAGTTTGTCTAATAAGCTTTGTGTTTTTTTATCTCCACCTGCAATAGGTGCCCAATTATATTGAACTACTTGTCCATTATGCTTTAATATCGTATTTGCAAAACTTTCAAGTCCGATATTGATAATTTTAAGCTCACTATTTAAAAGTGTATCATTGCTTTCTTTTGATACTTTACATTCATCTTTTGAATTAAGATATTTTAGTATTTCAATAGCTGTAAATGTTGCTTCAGCATTAGTATCTAAAACGATTACTCCTGCATCCTTTAATTTTTCAACTTGAGAGCTATAAACCTGGAAATCTTCTTCAGTACCACATATGGAAGCAATAAATATTATTTCTTGTCCTTTTGATTTTTTTAATTTAGAAACTTTTTTAATTGCAGGAACTAAAGCTCCAGCCATATCATCATTTGATCCATATCCTAGTACATTATCGAATAGAACAACAGCAACTTCATCTTGTTCATCAAGCTTGTTTATTGCCTCGATCCTTGTCCTAGGATCTATCATAGGATGAGGTCTTCCCTTAGTATACATATCGTCACCAAAGTCTATAATTAAATGATCTTCAAAGATAAGCATAAATCCTTCAGTATGCTTATCATCTTTAATATTAAAGAAATCCTTTAATAACATAGCTGCTTCTCCAGCTAAAGTACCTCCACCGAAAAATCCGTGGATTTTTCTTTGTCTTGGATTATTTTTTATTACATTTAGTTTTTCAGTTAAACCTTCTATGTTTTTACCATATCTCTTAAATGATTTAGAAACCATCAAAGCTTGGTAAGCTGCTTCTTCAAGAGTCCAAGCATAACTAATATTATCTTCTTTAACTTCAGACTTTTCACCTAAAAACAAAGCTACTACTTTTTTATCTAAAGTTCTAATAACTTCAATTACCTTGCTTTTTACTGATGGTGCTGGTGGTTTAGAAATAAATACTATTACATCAGTATTTTCATCTTTGTTTAGCATATTAAGTGCATCAATAGCTGAAATAGCGCCTACTTCTTCTGATAAATCTCTACCACCAATTCCTATAGCATGAGATATCCCTCCACCATTTCTACCAATTATTGATGTAACTTCCTGAATTCCAGTACCTGATGCTCCTACAATACCAATATTTCCTTTTGGTATAACATTAGCAAAAGCCAGGGGTAAATTAGATATTATTCCAGTACCGCAATCTGGTCCCATTACTAATAAACCTTTATCGTGAGCTTTTTGCTTTAGCTTTTTCTCATCTTCTATAGATACATTATCGCTGAAAATGAATGCATTCATATCTTTATCTAATAAGCGATCAACCTCTTTATATACATATTCTCCTGGAAGAGAGATTAAAGCTAAATTGGCATCAGGCAGGCTATTTAATGCTCCTTCTAATGTTCTAGATACTGATAGCTTAGAGGCACTAGATTTTGAAGATTGTTCTTTAATAAAGTTACCTAATTCATCAGATACTAATTTAACTAAGTCTGAATTCTCAGTATCTACTGCTATACAAATGTCGTTAGGGCTTGCATCTTCAAACTCTGAAGCATACATACCAGTATTTTGAAAAATTTCTTTATTTGCAGGTGTTCCCATCATTATAGATACCTTATTAATTCCCTCTAAATTTGAAAGTTTACTACTTAAAACCATCAAATTTACTGAGTCTTGATAAGTGTTTTTCTTTATTAATCCATAAATCATTTTATTCACTCCTTTTTTGATTATTATGCTGGTTAAATATCTAATTTTAAATCTCCTTCTTTTATCCAGCCAACTTTTCTAAATATTTCTGAGATAATCCAAGTTAATGCTGCAGGAGCTACAAAACAGAATATTATTATCTTTAACCAGATTTCTCCCGCTGGATAACCTGCTTGTGTCATTCCTGCTAATACTCCTAGTGGAGAAACTAATCCTGAAGTACCTGTAGCAGCAGCAACTGTAGCACTTTCCATCTTAAATATTGTTGTTACTAATGGTCCAAGTATTATAGCTGTAATTGTAGGTGGAACCATGAGTATAGGTTTTTTAACTATATTTCCTATTTGAATCATAGGAGAACCTAATGATTGAGAAATTAATCCCGAGAATCCATTTTCTCTATAGCTTTGGATCCCAAATCCAACAGTATGAGCACAACAGCCTACAACAGAAGCACCAGATGCGAGTCCAGAAATACCTATCATTATACCAATAGCAGTACTGCTTATAGGTAAGGTTAGAGTAATGCCCATTATAGCGGCAACAAGCATACCCATAGGTATTGGTTGCAGCTCCGTGGCTCTCATAATTATTGCACCAAGCCCAATCATAAACTCATTTATTCCTGGTCCAACTAAGGTTCCAACTATTGTACCAAATATAGCTGTTACAGCAGGGGTCACAACTATATCAACAGGTGTTTCTTTTGAGACGGCTTTACCAAACTCAGCACCAACTACTGCAGCTAGAAAAGCCCCAACGGGTCCACCTAGAGAGTATCCAACGATTCCATTAATAACAGATGCAAAAGTAACAAGTGGCGGTGATTTTAATCCTAGAGCTACAGCAACTGCAATACCAGGTCCTGACACAGCAACTGCATTTGCGCCAATAACATCTACAAAATAAGGTATGTGTAATCTTTCACCAATCGTTCTAAATATTACACCAGTTATTAAAGTTGCAAATAATCCTAAAGCCATATACGATAGCGCATCAATTAAGTATCTTTGGAAACTAATTTCAATGTTTTTTCTTTCGAGGAAAGCTTTAAATCCATTATGATTTTGACTGTTTTGTTTATCCATGATTTCATCCCTCTTTCGTCTTAATTATTTCTTTTTAAAAATTTAAGTATTTTAATTGCAAATTGAATTTCTAATAACTTATCATAATCATCAAAATCGATCTCAGTAATATCTTTAATCTGTCCTATCCTGTATGAGACAGTCTTAGGATGAATGAAAAGCTCATTTGCTGTAATCCTTAAATTCCTATTGTTTTTAATATAGACTTCTAAAGTTTTTAACAATTCCTTGTTCTTGCTACTATCTATATCTCTTAGTTGTATTATTGTCTTAGGTATATATTCACTTATATCCCTATTAAGTGAGATATCCCTTATGAGTTTGAAAATTCCTAACTCATCATAGCTAATTATTATGTTTTCACCATAAAGTTCTAATCCTACATTTGCTGCTTCAACTGCTTCATTATAGCTTTTTCTAATACTTTCAAATCCATTAACTTTATTTCCTATACCTCCACTAAAGCAGATTTGAGGATATTTTTTTTCTAATAAATTCATTAATTTTATAGTTCTTTGCTTAATATCTTGTATGACTTCGCTAAATTTTCCATTTTCACTTAATTTAACAAAAATAATCACGTGATCATTCTTTAAGGAATAAACTCCGTTATACTGTTTAACTAATAATCCGAGAAAGTTCTTTAGACTGTTCTTGATATTATTTAGATTATATTTAAAGTTTAAAACTACTATAGAATAAGAACCATATAAATCAATACCAGCTATATTTGCTCTCTCTATTAGAGAATTATTTAGATTAGGAGATCCAAATATTAAATCATTTACTATGTCATTCATAAAACGTTCTTCAACTTCTTTAACAGCTATGTCCTTTGCCATTATTAACGATATATTAGTACAAGCATTCTCTATTGCAATGAGGTCCATATCATCTACTTTTTTATTGATCTCTACAATAGAAAGATACGCTTTTGTATTTTCTAGTGCAGATATTTCAACAATTACCTTGTTAGCGTTTTCACTGCCGTCATCATTATTTTTTTGAAGATATATAATTCCTCTACCTAATTGACTTCTGGTAAAATTACTATTAATTGTAATTCCTATCGGCTCTTCCAAAGTGCTATGCATCAAGTTGTAATTCTTATCATAAATCTCAACAGGATTATTAATAATATCTGACAATGCTTTTATTACTGCTATTATTGGATAGTTCCTGATAGCCATATCTCTAAATTTTTCATGTACTGATTTAAAATAAGTCAATTTATTGACTTGACTTTTCATCACCTCAGCCATAGCAGGATACATAATATCTGTATAAAGTATATCTCTTGGAATTTCAATAATGGGTACTGATTTTTCATTTCCCCATTCAATTAATCTGGCAGGAATCTCACTAACTATTTTCCCTACTTTAATGATAATTGCACTTAGATTCTTACTAATAAGTAAATTAGTGAAAAAACTTACTATTTCGTTTTCAGAGTAATCCTTAAATGGTAACAAACTTGTGATTAATATTTCACCTCCCTTTAGCCACTCACCAATGGTAATATCCTCAATAATTGTAATACCAGTAACCTCTTTGTTTATTCCTTTACTTCCTCCAACAAGCTTAGCTCCTCTGTAAGCGTCTAGTAACAGAAGCTTTTCTACAGTTAATTTCATAATATCAACCCCATCTCTTAAGTGGATTCTTAAGTAAATGAAATCATTTACTCATATAATAGCAATAGTACTTTTCATAGTCATTATCCAATAGGGATAACTTTTACATAAAATTTATGCTTTTTTAGATAACGATGTAGTAAAATTCAAATAAGTGTGAAAATGTTTTGTTTCCGTATTGATATTTTCTATTGTTTTATCCAGATAAGATAATAACTTAAGTATTATTTATCCATAATTAATATTGTTAGAAAACTATTCTAATTTTACAATAATAATATAAATATTTATTTGACGAAAGGTGGTATTACAATGAATTTACCAATAAACATATTTTATTGGTGCTTGGCTATGCTCCCCATCTTGCTTCTTCTTATATTAATGGTTAAATTTCAATGGGGTGCATCTAAAGCAGCACCTGTAACTCTTGTTTTGACTATTTTAATTAGTATGTTGTTTTATAAAGCAAATCTTACTGTTATTGGGATAGAAATTTTAAAGGCATTATGGAATTCATTTAGTATTATTCTTGTTATTTTGACTGCAATCTTGCTTTATGAAGTTAGTAATGAAGCTAAATCTTTCAAAGTATTGAATAAGACTTTTGAAAAACTTGCTCCAAATGAACTACTAAGAATCATGGGAATTGGAATAGCATTCGCTAGCTTTTTACAAGGTGTAACCGGTTTTGGAGTACCTGTTTTAGTAACAGCTCCTTTACTTATAGGAATAGGAGTTTCTCCGATATGGGCTGTCATTATACCACTTATTGGACATAGTTGGGCAGGAACATTTGGCACCTTAGCAATAGCTTGGAATTCAATGATTATGCAAACAGGTATAAAGGATATCAGCATGATAAATTCCATCGCTCTTTATGCTAGTGTATTGCTCTTTATTTTAAATTTCCTTGCTAGTGGTGCTATTGCGTATTTTTATGGTGGTCTTAAAGGGCTAAAAAAAGGGTTAGTAGCTATTGTATTGATATCG
Source organism: Brassicibacter mesophilus (assembly GCF_050433385.1). Taxonomy (NCBI): domain Bacteria; kingdom Bacillati; phylum Bacillota; class Tissierellia; order Tissierellales; family Thermohalobacteraceae; genus Brassicibacter; species Brassicibacter mesophilus. Next base: position 35,470 of record NZ_JBNPXI010000030.1, on the reverse strand, counting down.
ATTTCTCAAGGTGTTGGTCAGATTATTTTCTCACAAATCAATGCTGATCTTGCTGTTTTTATACCAAGTTCTATTTCACTAGTTATATTAATTTTACTATCTAAAAGTCCACTTTATAGAGATAGTTGGCAAGTCACCGATAGTAAAATTATGTTGAAAAGAGAAAAAACAAGTGAAGCTGCTGACGAAGATAATATGACAATTCATGACGCATTCATGCCATATTATTTAATGACTTCTATAACATTAATAGTACTTCTCGTTTCTCCTATTAATAAACTATTAAGTAAGTTTAGTTATGGCCCAAGCTTCATACAGACTGAAACGGGCTTTGGTGTTGTAAATAAAATGGTTACACAGTTTTCTCCTATTAAACCATTTACTCATGCAAGTATGTTTCTTTTAGCATCAGCACTTTTAGGTTATATCTACTATTTAAATAAAAGTCTTGTTAAGAAATCATCGTTTAATAATGTATTAAAAAGAACAATTAAAAAAGCTCTCCCATCAAGCTTTGCCGTAGTTTCATTGATATCTATGTCAAAGGTTATGGCAGGTACAGGACAAACTGAGGTTTTAGCACAAGGAGTTTCTATCGTATTGGGTAACTATTATGTTGTTATTTCTCCGTTTATTGGACTTCTAGGATCATTTATGACTGGAAGTAATATGTCTTCTAACATTCTATTTGGAGATTTCCAAATGAAAACAGCTCAAATAGTAGGACTAAATACTTCTGCAATTTTAGGTGCTCAGACTGCTGGTGGCGGAATAGGAACCTCTATAGCGCCAGGAAACATAGTTTTAGGAACAACCACAGCAGAAATATTAGGCTCAGAGGGTAAAGTTCTAAAAAAAATCATTCCTTTTGCTTTAGCAGTTGCATGTATATTCGGATTCCTCTTGTATATTTATCATCTTCTGCTTAATTAATATTTTTCTTATTCTTACATATTTGTAACTTAAGTATAGCAGCAAGATAAAGGGATGTATATTAAAGGAGAAGCATATGTCAAATTCTAAATCGCTGAAGCTCTCCTCTTTTATATAGATTCATAGTTGGTAATAGAAAAAGAAAAATGCATCTGCTTCTTCAGCCGTTATTTCAATCAGTTTATCAATCTGAATATTAGCTTTCTGGTTACTTAAGCGATATCCCATTTTCCTATTACCTTTGCTCTGTTATCAACAAAAGGTTATTCTTCGTCACTTAAAAAATAAATAGGTTTATTATTGAACACCCATTGAATATCAGCTATATAATGATAAATCCTATATCATTTAATAAATTATCTACATTATTATAATCTCCCTCAGAAAATGTGATTATCAACACATAGTTATTAGTGATACTATCTATTCCTTCGATCTCTATAGCGCTCATTGACTCACCCGAGTTGACCGCAGAAACATTTTTTTGTATTGCCTGTTGTTTATTAGCAGTTTGCAATCTCTTCTTTACTCAGCTAGCTAAGCTTTACTTATTCTTACGCTGATATAAGAATGTTTGCTAAATATTCTGCTTATCTATCAATCTCTTTATTATTTGTCTAAATACCTCTTCAGCCATCATCGTATCTATAAATACGAAGTAAAAACAAACTGTTCTCCTAGTCCAAATGAATGTTTACTTTGCAAGTGCTATAATATCAACTAATTCATCTCAATAAAAACATACATTATTTGTTCCATTGATTATTTATGCCATTTTTTTACTTTTTTTACTTTTAAGTTACAATATATAATATAAATCATAGTTTTCATATATTGTATTAATATTACATAATTCTGTAGGAGAGTTCTAAAATAAACAGACTAATTATAGAAAACAAAAAGTTATTGTGTGGGGGGCGATTGTCATTAAAGTTTCAAAGTTTAACACGTTTTTTTTGTATGATAATCAGCAGGACAAGTATATAGCATATAATGCAATGTCAAATTCATTGGCCTTAATAAAAAGTTCTAACTACAAAAAGTACGTTGATTTTGAAGAAAATGGAAACGAAATAGATGATGAAGAATTAATTAAAGATTTTAAAAAAGGAGCTTTTTTGATTGAAGATGATGTTGATGAATTTAAACAGCTAAAGTTTTCTATGTATAAAAGTAGGTTTTCGAGCAAATTCTTCAGCTTAACAATTGCACCCACATCAGATTGTAATTTCAGGTGCATATATTGCTATGAGAAAAATAGTTTAAAAAATGAATTGATGGATAAAGAAACACAAAACAGCCTTATAGAATGGCTAGAAAATAAAATTAATTCCATAGAAAGTTTTCATGTCACCTGGTATGGTGGCGAACCTTTATTGGCAATGGATGTAATAGAAAAACTTAGTCGTGAATTTATTAAAATATGCAATAACAATTCAGTTGATTATAGTGCAGAAATTATAACCAATGGTTATCATTTAACCGAAGATATAGTGAATAAATTAAAGAAATGTAAAGTATCCTCCGTACAAATCACAATAGATGGAAATGAAAAAACCCATGATAAAAGAAGGCCTCTTATGGGCGGACAACCTACCTTTAAAACTATTATAAGCAATCTCACAAAGTTAAATGGACAAATTGATAAAATAGCATTACGTATAAACGTTGATAATAAAAATATTAATGGAGTATACGAGCTAATAGATAATTTAGTTAGCCATGGCTTAAATAAAACTATAACACCATACTTAGGACACGTTGATAATTGTAATAACTGCTATTCTGAAGATTTTTGCTTAGACTTTAAGGAGTATTGTAAAGAAGAGTTTAAATTTAATGATTATCTGAAATCAAAAGGGTTTGGTGTATCTTGTAGTGGACATTACCCTTCTAGGATATATAATTATTGCTCAGCTGATTTAAATAACTCCTTTGTCGTAAATGCTAATGGTGATTTATATTTATGTTGGAATGATATAGGTATAGAAGAATTAATGATTGGAAATGTTAATCAACTAGACAAAGTACAACATAAAGGTATTTTATTTGAGTATTTAATATATGATCCTACTGAGGATGAGGAATGTTCTAAATGCAATATACTACCCGTTTGTATGGGGGGATGCCCGAATAAGAGAATTAACAAGTATGAAGATAGATGTAGTTCTCCTAAATATATGTTAAAAACATACCTGCAAGATATAGCTCATAATATAAAAGCAAAACAAATCAATGCATAATATTTGATAGTTAATTATAGAATTCTACAATTAACTATCTTAAATAAAAGAAAGGGGGGTTATGAATGGAATATTTAATTAATCCTGAAGCAATTAATGGCGATTCTTCACACTCTGATTGCCCACGTTTAGGATGTACTATTGGTCCAGGTGGTAGACAAGTACCTTAAGAAGCTCATCAATATTTCTGTAACAATAGTATACTTATTCATTCAAATCGTAGACAACATGAAGACTAATTCGATACATTCGACAGTTTGAGACTAGTAATATATTACTAGTCTCAAACTGTTAATAAAAATATTATGTCATGATCCTATATACAGTACATACTGTGCTCTTTTTGATTTTACCTGTCCTTTACTTATTTTTTACAAATTAAACCTTAATACTAGATAAATCTTATTTACAATGTTTTGCAAATAACTTATATAATTCGTTCTATTCTTTAAGTATCATTATTAAATGATGTGTAGATAGGATATCTACTGCTTAAACAATCTCCTGTGTCACAAGAAACTCTGCAATTTTGCAGAGTTTCTTTGGAATCAACATTCATCATACCTAGTTATTATTACCTTCCATCATAGCATGAATTTTAAATGGTAAATTAAATAGATTAATAAACCCTTCTGCATCCTTTTGGTTATAAAACTCACTTGCACCAAAGGATGATATTCCATGATTATAAAGTGCATAAGGTGAATCCATTCCTGCTATCATTATATTTCCTTTATATAGCTTCAATTTTATCCATCCTGTTACATTTTGCTGAGTAGTATCTATAAAGGCATCAAGAGCATTCTTAAGCGTACAGTACCAAATTCCATTGTATACAAGCTCAGCGTATTTCAAAGCTATTGATTGCTTATATTGATAAGTAATCTTGTCAAGTGTTAGTCGTTCGAGCTCTTTATGAGCAGTCATCAATATAGTTCCTCCAGGAGTTTCATATACTCCTCTAGACTTCATGCCAACTAATCTATTTTCAAGAATATCCGCTACTCCAACTCCATTTTCTCCACCTATTTTATTTAACTCATTTAACATTTCTACAGGAGAAAGTTTAACATTATTAAGCTTTGTTGGTATCCCCTTTTCAAAATATATTTCTAAATAAGTTGGCTCATCTTTAGCTTCTTCAAGAGTTTTAGTCATTAAGTACAGTTCATCTGCCTTATGTTCATTTTTAGGATCCTCAAGATGTCCTCCCTCATGACTAATATGCAATATGTTTTTATCTCTTGAGTAAATCTTCTCTTTTGTCACTGGAATTGATATTCCTTTTTCATTAGCATAATCTATGGCATCCTCTCTCGACTTAATACCCCACATTCTCCAAGGAGCAATTACCTTAATACTTGGATCTAATGCGGCTATAGCTGCTTCAAATCGCACTTGATCATTTCCTTTTCCAGTACATCCATGTGCAATATACTTTGCTCCTTCTTTATGGGCAATTTCCACAAGTTTTTTACCAATAAGTGGTCTAGCTAGTGCAGTACCTAGCATATATTTATCTTCATATACGCAGTTTGCTTTTATCGCTTTAAATACATAATCTCTAACAAATTCCTCTTTGACGTTTTCCAAATATATTTTAGATGCGCCTGATTTTATAGCCTTTTCTTCAACTTCGGCCATCTCATCATCTTGCCCAACATTTATACAAGCAGCTATTATATCAAAATCATAGTTTTCTTTAATCCATGGAATTATAATTGAAGTGTCTAATCCTCCAGAGTATGCTAATATAACTTTTTCTTTCATTATTACTTCTCCTCTCTACATTTGTTTACTATGGATAACCAAGTTCAATATAAAAAATATTATTTGAATATGAATAAAAAGATAAGAGAATGCTTATGAGATTTTGTTAAGAAAACTATTTGCTATTAGATTTTAGTTCTCTACTAGTTCAGTTGCCTTCAAAACAAAATCTTCTATCATATTGTCTTTCATCAATCTATCAAGAGTAGCATCTATAGCTTGTACCAAATCTTCATTTCCTTTTTTAATGGCTATAGCTGAACCACTGTCACCAGTTTCAAGCTTAATTTCTGATACCGCAAGTGCAGGATTCTGTTGTACATACGATTTAGCAACAGGTGTTTCAACTATTACTGCATCGATTTTCCCGTTTATAGCTTGTAGCATAACATCAGAAACTTTACCTAGCCCTTTAATCTGACTTTCACTAACTATCTGCTTAGCTATTTCTTCTTGAGTCGTTCCTTTTTGCACACCAACAACTTTATCTTTTAAATCATCTGCAGTTTTAAATAAATCAGCTTTATCAGTCTGAACAACTACCCCTTGAGTAGCAACATAATATACCTTTGAGAAATCAACACTCTGCTTTCTCTCTTCTGTTGGAGTCATACCTGCTATAACTATATCTATTTTACCTGCCTCTAATGCGGCTAATAATCCTTTGAATTCCATATCTTTGATTTCAAGTTCAACGCCTAAATCTTTTGCTATTTCCTTAGCTATGTCAATGTCAAATCCTACTATAGTATCTTTACCATTTACTTCTTTGTGAAATTCATATGGTGGATATGCAGCACTTGTTCCTATTACAAGCTTTCCTGAATCTTTTATCTTTTGCATCCCCGATGAAGCTGAAGACTTAGCCTCAGAATTGCCTGAGCTCAAATTAACTTGTCCACAAGCCACTAATGTAAATGCCATAATTAAAACCATTAAATATACGAATACTTTTTTCAAAACACTCATCCCCTTTTTATTTTTTGTTTTTTAGTAATCTGTGAGCATTGTTTATTTCCATCACCTCTTAATAATTAGTTAAAATTACTGCATAAAAAAACGTCTCTTACAAAATAATTAAGAGACGAATTTATTATCCGCGTTACCACTCTAGTTAAAACGAAATGTATAATATTTCATTTTCACTCAATTCTATAACGGTAGAAACCGTGTTTCCCTACTAACATTGTGCATACTCTTTCAGATACTTTCAGGAAACCTCTTCATGGGCTCTCTTCACTATGGCTATGATACTGGACTCTCACCATTCTCCAGCTCGCTTAAACAATTGCCATAATTACTCTCCCAATCATAAGATTAATATTTAGATTTATTTTTCATTCATATTTATTAATTTATATGTATGATTATAGCTTGTTGCAAATGAAGTGTCAATGTTTTTTTGAATATTTTTTTATTTTTGTGATTAAGTATACATAAAATTCTCAAATAATATAGTTAATATCACTGTTTTTAAACATTTTCACTATTTCTTGTTTAAAAAGCTCTTTGATGCTATTTAATGCATTTTTGTTATATACATACTTCCCATAACCAAATTGTCCATATTTAAATACTCTATCTTTTTCACTCATTGGCAGAGTTGTGTCCGGAAATAGCTCAAGAATCTTATTTTTTGCTGTACTTGTAAATCTGTGAGAAATTATTTCAAAAGAAATATTCTTATCACTTTCCTGTGCTAATTCTCTTTTAAGCTCTTTCAACAAATCTTTATATTCATTTTGCCAGTTATCGTATAGTATTACAGGTCCAATAATAAATCCCAACTTATATCCAGCCTTAATTATCTTCTTCGATGCCTTTATCCTATCTGATAAACTTGAAACTCCATGCTCATATTCTTTTATTATACTTTGCGAATTGATACTAAATCTTATTGCAGTATTATTATTATGCTTTAGATTTAATAAACTATCTATTTGTGAAAATTTAGTTACAAATCGCAGCTTTGCATAATCTTGTTTACCGATAAATTCTATAGTTCTAGCTAAGCTGCCAGTATATTTTTCTACTGGTATAGGATCAGATGTTGCTGCAGCTTCAAAAATGGTTGTTTCGGGTTTTCTTTCGTTTATATACTCCTGTGCTTGATTTAATATTTCATCTATATTTGCATATGCAGTTATGTAAGGTTTTTTGCCAAACCTAGTATTTAGATAACAATATTGACATTTTCCCGCGCAGCCTGAAAATATAGGCAATTGATAATGAGCAGATGGCTTACAGGTTTGAAACTCTTGTTTTTTTCTCACTCTTACAACTAATGTATTTTTACCTTCTACGTAAGCTTGTAATGGTGTTCTAGAAGGGATATTTGATACTCGGTTGTTTTTAAGAATACCTATTTCAACATTCATGTCCTGAAACAGTTTATACATATCTTCACCAAGTTGATAATCCAAAGCTTTTTTTTCAAAAAATACCCTTTTAGGTATGTATTCCATTTAAATCTACTCCTTTGTTTTTGATAATAGTATTATTGGAATGTTAGAAATAATATATGCAGCAAAAAAGTAGGATAAAAATAATCCTACTTTTTTTGAGAAAACTTATGTCCGAAAACTCTAATAATAGCATTTATTAAACAAAATCACTAACAATAAGAAGAAAAATAATAAGCTTTCATTTCCTTCATCAAACCATCCACAATTGCAGAATAAGATTACGAGTAATAAAAAGAAAAATAGTAAGCTTTCATTAATGCCATAATCACATACGTCAGATTGTACTGGAATGTTATTGTCAATTTCTTGTGACATAATATCCTCCCTTTCTAAGTAATTTGAATAGCTTATACTTTATGTAAGCTTGATAATATATCTTATTCATAATAAGAAAATGTGTTACATTTTTAAGTATATAAATACCAATTGGAGTGTAATCTGAGAAAATTGTATATTAAGGAAATTTTTACTTATTTTTAAGTGTGAAAAGGTATAGAATGTAAAAAATATAGCAATAATACAATTGTAGATATTATTATATACTTAAGGAGTGATTTAATGGATAGATTAGCATTGGTACTAGTTATTATCGGTGCGCTAAACTGGGGGCTTATTGCATTATTCCAATTTGACCTTGTTGCATCACTGTTTGGTGGGCAGTCAGCTCTACTTAGTAAAATAGTGTATGGCTTAGTTGGATTAGCAGGGTTATACTCTATTACATTACTGTTCAGAGAAAGAGAAAAAGTTGAGTAAAAAGCTATAAAATGAGGGCTATCATAATTATGATAGCCCTCATTTTATTATTATTTTCCTGATATTGATAGTTTTTTTATCTTTAGCGTCGGAGAACCGATATATCCGAAGCCTGGAAGAGTAAATTTAAGATCATTTCCAACTGCTTCAATATCATTTATCATTTCATAAAAATTCCCTGCTATAGTTATTTGATTAACTGGCCTTTCTATCTCCCCGTTTTCTATTAAATAACCATAAGCAGAAAGTGAGAAGTCACCTGATATAGTATTTAACCCCGAATGAAGCCCTTGAACATCTATTATTAACAGGCCTTTTTCAGTACTTTTTACAATCTCTTCATAGCTTGTAGTTCCATTTTCTATATACATATTACTTGGAGATATAGATATTGGGGACTTATACGAACCCTTATGAGCATTCCCTGTAGATTCAATTCCATCTTTTTTTGCAGTCTTAGAATTATGAAGGAAGGTTTTTAAAACGCCTTTATCTACTATTTTCTTATATATAGTTGAAACTCCTTCTCCATCAAAACCACATGAAGCTACTCCATTCTCCATAAATGGGTCATCCACTATAGTTATTAAGCTGTTCGCAATCTTTTCACCTAATTTTCCTTTGAGAAGTGAAATATCTTTCTGAACATTTTCTGCTATAAAAACTGGTATAAAAGCTTCCATGATATCTGCAGCAACATTATTTCTCAGTATCACTGGATATTCTTCTGACTCTATTGAATCTGCTCCTAGCATTGATATAGCTTCTTTAACAGCTTCTTGTGCCAAAACCTTAGCATCAAACATTGAAAAGTCATTGCCTATAATGTATTTATCAGCTGTCTTTACGTCCTCTCCATCCTTTAGCATGACTGAAATATATGCATGTGCCATATTTGACTTGCTTTTGAGGTCTAGTCCTTTTGTATTAACTAGCATTCTATAGCTGCTCTGTTCACCATACAAACAGTCATATACAGCAACAACCCTTTTATCCAATTTTAATGCTTCCTGCTCTAATAGTTTTGTGAATTCTATTTTTTCACTAGGCGATATGCTTTCTAAGCTCTGATTAAAGACTTCAATATGTTTGTATTCTTTAGAGCCTTCGAGAATTTCTTCTTCATCTTCACTGTCTATTGCTCTTGCATTATCTATAGCATCTTGTATAAGCATATCAACTGAAGTTTCATCTATTTTTTCAGTATATGAATATCCCATTTTTCCGTTATATACACCTCTAAAAGAAAGTCCTTCTTCACTAGAAATACTATACTTGTCTATTTCACCTTTAAAAATCTTGATGTCAAATTCTTTGCCTCCTTGAATATAAACCTCCATATCGCTTAATCCAGCTATTTTCCCTTTTTCAAACAATATAGCTATTAGTTCTCTTTTATTCATTATTCATCATCCTTTCTTCCACCAACTGTAATAGACTGAACTCTGATAGTTGGCTGTCCAACATCAGTCGGTATTGAGCCACTTATTGAACCGCACATACCTTGTCCAAAATCAAGATTATTTCCTACCATATCAATTCTTTTAAGAATATCTAATCCATTACCAATTAGTGTAGCACCTCTTACTGGTTTAACTAACTTACCGTTTTTGATAATATACCCTTCCATCACAGCAAAGTTAAAATCACCTGTTGCTGGATTTACTGAGCCACCACCCATATATTTTGCATAAAGTCCATATTCAGTATTTGAAATAATCTCTTCTCTTGTAGAAGAGCCATTTGCAATATAGGTATTAGTCATTCTCGATGTTGGAGCATATTTGTATGACTGCCTTCTACCAGAGCCAGAAGCTTCAACCCCCATCTTAATTCCGTTTAACTTGTCAACCATATATCCTTTTAGAATACCATTTTCTATTAATACATTTTTCTTTGTTTTAGTGCCTTCATCATCAATATTTTGAGAACCCCATGCATTTGGAATAGTTCCATCATCAATAGCTGTAACTACATCTGAAGCAACCTGCTCACCTAGTTTGCCTGCAAAAACCGAAGTGCTTTTTGCTACAGAAGTAGCTTCTAACCCATGTCCACAAGCCTCATGAAAAATAACTCCTCCAAATTTATTATCTATGACTACCGGCATTTTCCCACTTGGGCACATATCTGCATACACCATTGTTTTTGCAATTCTTGCAGCTTCCTTTGCATACTCTTTGATATCGATTTTATCATAGAATTCAAATCCCATAGATGCACCTGGCCCATAAAACCCTGTCTGCATTTCACCGTTTCTAGATGCTACTGCGGAAATAGCCATTCTTGTTCTTACTCTTTTATCTTCTACAAATAAGCCTTCTGAATTTGCAATCAATACATTCTGCTCCTGATCTAGATATCTTACTGAAACTTGACTTATCACATCATCATAATTCTTTGCAGCTAAATATGCTTGCTTCATAAGAGATACTTTTTTTGATTTATCAACGCTGCTTGGCATTATTTCAATCTTATGATTATTTCTAATATCAACTTTATCAAAGTTCAATACTAAATCTTTATTACTTCCTACAATAGCCATTGCTGCCTCTTTTGCAATTTTAATAAGGTTATCCTTTGATGAATCGTTTGTATATGCATATATACTGTTTGTTCCATTAAAAATTCTTATACCAACACCATAATCTCTGCCCGAAATTCCACTTTCGATTTTTCCACCAACTAATAATAATCCTGTGTTGTATCTATCTTCTATAAAAACCTCTGCAAAGTCTCCTCCTGTAGATAATGCTGCAAATATTACATCAGAAATAATTGATTTACTAAGCATTTTTAAATCCTCCTTGTTCTATACTGCTTTCTTATTTCTATAATTTAGTCAAATATCCTTTAAAAACCTTATTAAAGCAAAAAGGATTTCAACGAAATCCTTTTTGTGTATATACATATGTTTAGCATATTATTTTTTTTCAACCACATCAAATAAAAATTGTCCATTTTCATAGAATAGCTCTCCATCAGCATATATTTTCCCACATTCTCTCATGTCGCATAACATATCCCAATGAATTGAAGAAGCATTATTTGCATTTGTACCAGGTATAGACATACCTATTGCCGCATGTACTGTACCTCCAATTTTTTCATCAAACAACATATTCTTTGTAAACTTCTGAATTCCATAGTTTGTTCCGATAGCAATTTCACCAAGTCTTCTTGCACCTTCATCTGTATCTAATAGTGCATGAAGCAACTCTTCACCTTTTTCAGCTTCTGCTTTAACAACTTTTCCTTTTTCAAATGTCAGCCTTATATCTTCAATTTCTTTCCCTGAGTATATACCAGGGAAACTGAATCTAATATGACCTTCAACTGAATCCTCTACAGGCCCAGTGAATACCTCTCCATCAGGGAAGTTCACTTTCCCATCACAGTTAATCCATTTTCTACCTTCTATACTCATCTTTAAATCTGTATCCTTAGATATAATATGAAGTTCTTTTTTTGTATCTAAATAATCAACAACCTTTTGTTGATTTTCAGATATCTTTTTCCATTCTGCAATAGGATCTTCTTTGTCTATTAATCCTGCATCAAAAACAAAGTCCTCGTATTCGTCTAATGACATATTACCTTCTTGAGCATCTGAATGCGTAGGGAATTGTGTTAGACACCATCTGAACTCTCCAGCTTCTTCACGTTTGTTTGATATATCAATAATTTCCCTCTGCGCTCTTCTTCTTTCAGCAATCTTTTTAGAATCTATATTAGCTCTGGATTTTGTATTAGTTCCACCAAATAGATACATTGAAGCATCATATTTCTCTACCATTGTTCTAACCAATGGAGATATGAACTTAATTTGATCATCATTTCCTTCTTTAAGAAGTATTTCGGTTGCATCATCCATAAATGGAGTAATCTCAGGGTATGCTCCAACTTTAATAGCTTCTCTGTATAGTTCCTTAAGTAATGGTTCTGTAATAAGGTTTCCCTCTAATTGTAGATACTCCCCTTTCTTAATACCTAAAGAATAGTTTATGAGTAAATGAGCTAACTTCTGTAATCTGGCATCCTTCATCCTGTATCCTCCTTAAATTAATATTTAATTATAAATATTCTATAAATTCATTTGTATTCCTTTGACAATTACAAGTAAAATGTTAAGTTTTATTAATATTTTTACAAAATAATTAATCCACCCTTATAAGGATGGATCATGACACTCGAATTGCTATATATATTCATCTGGTGTATTTATTATCTGTACGATTTTTTCTATTTTCCTCACTTTTTTCTTGTCACTTTCTCTCATGATTGGCTCTATACAGTTTGCTAATTTAATCATTGAAGTTAATCCGTCTATATTCTGAGAAGAAACACTTTTTGAATAATTTTCTATATTTGCTTTAGTTTCAAAAATATTTTGTTTAGTTTTTACAACACTTTCTGCTAACTGTCTATTGTTGCCATTCATGCATTCAGCCATCTGAGTAAGTATTCTTTCCTTCTTATCTATCAATGACATTGCGCTTCCTACGCTAGATACTTCACTTTCATAATCACTCTTCATTATTCGATTAAATCTACTTAGGATATCAAAAATGTCCTGTACCTTCCCTAATATTTTTTGATCATCTTCTGTGAAGTAAGGTCTTATGTTCTCTATCATCTTAGCCTTATTCTCATAATTTTCGTCTAAGTTAATATCTAGCTTAAAGCCTTTTTTACTTAATGATAATAAAAATATAGGTATGATAAATGGAGCAATTCCCTGAATGCTATTAAGTATTTTATTATCCATACAAACAACCACCTCTATATGTTTTAATCAGCAAAATCTTTTATTATATTTTATGCAGGACTGCTCTATTGGTGATTGTCATGTAATAAATCAAATATTCATTTCTATTAACTCATAAGATTGGTCAAATGTATTGATTAATAAAACTTTGCCTCTAAGCAGCTCTCCTCTATTTATAAGAACTTTGAGTACCTCACTTACTTGTATAGATGCAACAAGTGCAGGAGTGAATGAAGGATTTCCCAATTCTTGCTCCATTCCTTTGATATCCTTTGATGGATATATATGTTCTAGTGTATTATCTCCTGGAAGAATTGTTGATACTTGTCCATACCAGCCAGCAATTGCTCCATGAATAAATGGGGTATTTAGCTTTTCAGCCTCTCTCTGGATAAGAAAGCGGGTATGAATATTATCTACTGCATCAACAATAACATCATGTCCTTCTAAAATACTATGGGCGTTGCTCTCAGATATTCTTTCATTAATGCTTCTTATATGAACTAATGGATTTACAACTTCTACCCGCTGTTTTGCTGCTTCAGCCTTGTTTTTTCCTAATGTGATCATATTAGATAATAATTGTCTGTTAAGATTAGTTTCTTCAAAAACGTCACCATCTACAGCAGTTATAAACCCTATTCCTAGTCTTGCAAGCATTTCAACGATATATCCACCTAATCCTCCACAGCCTATAACGCAAACTTTATATTCTCCCAGTTTACTATTTTCTTCAGGTGTAAGCATTTTCATGTTCTTTGAATATCTGCCCATATTAATAGATCACCTCTTTAATTTTAATATTCTATAGGTCACCAAGATTTAATTCCATTCTGATCTGCCCTAAGGATTTAGTCGTAACATCCGATTTGTTCAAATTTAGCAAATCTATTGCTCTCTCTATATCTTCTTTCCTCTCAACCTCTATTTCTAAATAAGGATATGGATATGTATCTTTATCCCATGTATCTATGTCGAATCGTATATTATCATACATATACGTAGTTCTCTCTTTTTCTCCTTGATGAACTACATATAAATCAAGATGCTCTAAAATAGATTTAAGAGCTTCTTTATCCTGAATTTCTGTTTCAATTTCAACATTTTCCCTTACACATTCTTTAGACATGTTTTTCTTTAAAGTAAAAATATATACTATGTCATCAGTTAATAGATTTCTACTTTCTCGTATTCGCAGATATCCCTCTTTATTTTTTTTAATCTTCCTATCATTACTATCAAAAATTGTATTTATCTGATATTCTTTTTTTATCAAATTTGCTCCAATCTGCTGCAGTTTATTTTCTATTTCATTTTTATCTATATTGAGCACCTTTACTTCCATTTCTTTAGACATAAAATCACCTTCCTCATATGTATTAAGTGAAATCAATTTGTCAATCCTTAATATAAGGAGGGATTGACCTTGATACAAAATGGTTCTCTAATTCTTTATTTTTTATTAGGCATTACTATAACATCATATATTGTTTTCAGGGCTGTTGATAATAAAAAAAACGCATTGAGAAAACAAAAATACTCTTTAATAAGATAAATTATATGGATTTAGAAATAGGATTACTAGAAGGTGACAATGAGAACAAAAAGAATGATACTGAAAATAAGGACTAAAGCCTCATATGGGGCTTTGCTATTCAAAGCTATTATATACGATTTTGCCATTTACTATAGTCATAACAACGTTATATTCATCATCAATTATTGCAAAATTTGCTTTCTTACCTTCTTGTATACTTCCAACTGTATTGTCCATACCAAGAATGCTGGCAGGAACAATTGAAGCCATGTTCACTGCATCTACAGGACTTATTTCCACTTTATTTATCATGTTTTTTATAGCATCTATTAATCTTAAAGTACTTCCTGCTAGCGATCCACTATCTATTCTAGCTATAGAATCTTTAACTGTAACCGCTAACTCACCTAATTGATACTGTCCATCATCTAGTCCACCAGCCATCATGCAGTCAGTTATTAAACATACCTTATCTAAGCCTTTGCATTTTACAAGTATTTTCATTACCGCTGGATGTACATGGATTGTATCAGAAATAAGTTCACTATATATTTTATCATTGCTAAGCACAGCTCCTACTGTACCAGGTTCTCTATGATGTAAGCCTTTCATAGCATTAAATGTGTGTATTGCAATATCTGCACCATTTTCTATAGCAAGAATTGTCTCCTCATATGATGCATTAGAATGTCCAATTGATACTTTTATATTATGTGATTTTAGCATTTTAATCAGCTCTATTGCATTTTCCTTTTCAGGCGCGATAGCAACAACCTTCACTGCTGCAGGAGCAGCTTCCACTATTTCTTTAGCTTTATAAATATCTATTGGTAAAATATACTCCTCTGGATGAGCCCCTTTTTGGTCTTTTGATATAAATGGCCCTTCAATATATGATCCAAGAATTTCAGCACCTTCAACACCAGTTTTCATGGCATCGTCTACAGCCTTTATTGCATTTATTATCTTTTCCCATTTCGCTGTAACTGTTGTAGGTAAGAATCCAGTTACTCCATTTTTACTAACGTACTTTGAAATTTCATTAATAGATTCATACTTTCCATCCATTGTATCATAGCCATTTCCACCATGAACATGAATATCGATAAATCCCGGGAGTATTTTATACATACTTAAGTCTATTTCATCTTCGTATATACTAATATCTTCCTCAATTATTTGTTCAATAACACCATTATTTATAACAACTCGTCCATTATTTATTATTTTGTTCTCCAAAAAAATTTCTTTCCCTTTTAGTATGTACTTCATGATCTCAACTCCAATTATAATATTTTCTATATATTTATATTATCATATCACATAGATTAACTTAAGTTTTATTGAGATATATTTTATACTTCATTCCAATTCAAATATTTGTTCAACTTTTCGACGAATCTTTCAAAATATTTAGCTTCAAACTCAGTGAATCTCTCTAGCTCTGGACTATCTAGATCCAGTACCCCTATTAGTTTATTATCCTTCACAATAGGTACTACAAGTTCAGAATTTGATGCTGTGTCGCAAGCTATATGTCCTGGAAAATCATGTACATTTAGAATTACTTGAGTTTTCCTCGTACTTGCAGCAGTACCACAGACTCCAGAACCAATCTTTATTCTGTTACATGCAGGACGTCCTTGGAAAGGACCGAGCACTAATTCTTCTCCTCTCATAAAATAAAAGCCTGCCCAGTTAAGTCTATCTATAATAGCATATATTAAAGCAGAGGCATTTGAAAGATTTGCTAACACATCTCTTTCTGAGCTTAATTGTCCTTCAAGAGTAAGAAGCAAATACTCAAGTTTTTGTTTGTCATTCATCCTTTCGATTCCTTCAAGCTTGATCATGAAAAACCTCCTTTTGTTATTAATGTATAGACGTATTTTCTATTTTATTTGTATTTATTTTTCATTATATCACCTAACATATTTATGTTCATTAATATTTTAAATACTAAAATGTTATAATAGCTATATAAACTAATACTGTACTTCGCAAGTCAAATATTTCAAGTTAAAATATAATAGTAGGAAGGAAATTCTATGTGGAAAAATTAAAAAGAGGTTTTTATAAAAAGAATTCAATAGATTTAGCAAAAGATTTGCTAGGGAAATATTTAGTATATGATACTAATACAGAAAAATTAGTTGCAAAAATAGTTGAAACAGAAGCATATATGGGGTTTAAAGATAAAGCAGCTCATACTTACAACGGCAGAAGAACCCCTAGAACAGAAGTAATGTATGGAGAAGAAGGGCATGCTTATGTTTATATAATATATGGCATGTATAACTGTTTTAACGTAGTAGCAGCTGAAAAGGAAATAGCCCAAGCAGTTCTTGTAAGAGCACTAGAACCTGTCGAGGGTCTTGGAAAAATGGCATTAAATAGATTTGATATACCACTTAACCAGTTGAAAAATAAGCAAGTTATAGGTCTAACTAATGGTCCTGGAAAACTATGCCAGGCGTTTGAGATTACACGAGAAATGAATGGCGAAGATTTGACAGGAGATAAGCTTTATATATGCTATGGTAAAGAAGAAAAGTTTGAAATAGTCGAATCTAAACGAATAGGAATAGATTACGCTGAAGAAGCAAAAGATTATCTTTGGAGGTATTATATTAAAGGCAACAAATATGTTAGTGTCCTTTAGCAATTTTATCCTTATATTTTGATTTCCACCTCAATTTGAGCCCATTTTTCTCCAATGGGTATTATGTCTCTACCACATATCAAATCAATGGAATGTTTAAAAATTGGACCATCATATACTACTGTATGGTACTCGCCATTCTCACCACACACATCTGCACCGTATTCTTCAATTTCTCTCATCAATGAATAGCTTAAATCATGTCCTAAAAACTTGGCATCAAGCATAGCAGTATTAACTACTACTATTTTTGCCTTAAAGCCTAGCTCTAAAAACTCTTTTACAATATCCCTTCTATTACTCTGCCATAGTGGTAAAACTGAAATAATAGAAGCTCTTTGGCATACTTTATTCTCCCATTCTCTATGTTCTTCCAAGTCGATATCTCCAAAAACCCCATAGTCTATGCCTTGTTCTTTAAACGCTTTAAGATTTGAAATAAATACTTCTTCATAGTCATCAAATAATGCTCTTCCTAATACATGCTCGATTCCAATTGCATTAGCCTGTGCATTAATAATAACTTCGTTCAATCTATGTGCTGAGCTTATTCCATTTTCCATGCTGAACATGGTAAACAGCTTTTTAGGATTATATCCCTGCTCCAAAGCTTTATATAATGCAAGACATGAATCCTTTCCTCCGCTCCATGAAACAAAACAATTTTTCTGCAATTGAACACACTCCTTAATTAAACTGACAGCTCTGATGCATATAAAAGTATATCAAATACTTTACATGTTTCAAATAATACTTTTCCAATTTTTTATATAATTTTTACGATCATTTTAGTTCTCTTCACAACCATTTTCATATATTACTTTTATTAACATATAAGGCTAATTGGGTTCTATTATCTAGCTCTAGTTTTTCGAGTATTTTGGATAGATGATTCTTAACAGTTCCCTCAGTTATGTACAGCTCTTTACTGATCTCTTTATTATTTTTGCCTTTGCCCACCAGCAGTGCTATCTCTGTTTCTCTTGGTGTCAGTTTTTCAAACGCACCCTTTATCTCAATAGCTTTTTCAATTCCATTTCTATGCTGAAAATCTGTATTATTAAATACTTTTACTAATCTAGTTGCAACTTCTGGCTGCAAAAGAACATTTCCGCTATATACTGTTTTTATACCTTTAATCATTTCCTCAGATTTAATATCTTTTAAAATATACCCATCAGCCCCATTTTTAAGTCCCTCAAAAACGTACTCATCTTCATTGAATGTAGTTAATATTATTATTTTAATATTAGGATGCTTCTCTTTGATTATCTTAGTTGCTTCAACTCCATTCATTACAGGCATCCTAATATCCATAAGCACAACATCAGGTGATAATCTATCTGAAAGCTCAATCGCTTCTTTACCATTGCATGCTTCTCCTATCATCTCAATATCATCACAAAAGCTCAATAACATACTTAAGCCTTCTCTGATTAAGGATTGATCATCAACAAGCATTAACTTTATCTTTTTCATATTCCTGCTCCTTTATTGGGATTGTCACAATTATTATAAATCCTTCTTCTTCCTTGCTTAAATATTCAACTTCTCCATTAAGAACATTTACCCTGTTCTTTATTCCTTGTAGTCCATTGCCTTCATTTATTTTACTGCAGCCTTTTCCATTATCTTTTATCTCTAGTATTAAAGAGTTTTCTAGACAGAATATTTTAACTTTGAATTCAGTCGCCTTACCATGCTTGATACCATTAGTAAAGCTCTCTTTAATTGTCTTGAATAATACATCTTTTAACCCAGGAGATAGAGTTTCAATATTATCCTCAATATCATAATATATTTCAATGCCTTCGCTTATAATTAAGTTACATTTAAGTTCATTTAAAGAACTCATCAATCCATTGGATATAGGCTCTTCCTTCAATGCATATACCGCCTTTCTTACTTCCTTCATACTGTTTCTTGCCAAGTCTTGAGTCCTAATTATTATCTCTCTAGATTTCTGAATATCTTTATCTAGCATTTTTTCTACTAAATCTAAATGCATTATTAATGCAGTTAATGAATGACCTATAGAGTCATGTATTTCTTGAGCAACCCTATTCCTTTCTTTGGATACAATTAATTTTTCTATCTCTGCTGAATATTCCTGAAGCTTTTTATAGGATTCATTAAGCTCGTTGTTAATACTTTGGAATTTTCGTTTTTCCGTCGTTTGAAATTTAATAAAGTACAACAGAAGAATATAAAATGAAAAAGAGATTAAAATCATAGACAAATCCACACCATTTTCTTGCCAAAATGAAATATTGAAAATCTCTAAGATACTTTCATTGAAAACATCTCTCATTATATACCAAAATAGGGCAGTAATTTGTAATTTTATTAAAAGTTTACTTACTTTATAATCCGTAAATACTACTAGTTCATACATAATTATAGTAATATACACCTGAGCATAACCATGAGCTAAATAACATAATACTATACTACCAATAGTTGAAATAGTTAAAGAAATTATATACCTTTCCTCTGTATCACCTAAAAAACTTCTGAGCCGTAAATTATCATTCACTATTAGGCAGATGAATATAGTCAAGTATACTGCCATGAATTTAGGTACATCTTTATAGCGGAAAATAATATTTGTAAATATTACAAACAATACAATTTTTCTTAGAACAAAGCTAAATCTATCAAGTTTACTCATATTATCTTCCTCTCTGTGGCCTTTACCTTATTGTACCAAAAAAAATAAACCTATAAAATACATTTTCAAGTAATCCATCGGTATTTGTGCTTTTTTAATAGTGCCCTAACAGTCCTTTATTCATTGCTATCCTTTCACAAAGTTTATAAATTCCATATCCTAAAAACAAATACACAAAACCTACAGCCGCTAATAATCCAACTTCATTAAAAGTAAATTCCATAATTGATTTTCCACTAACCATAACATCGTAAATCAAGCTGCTGCCCCAAGTGGTTGGTAAATATTCAATATTCGGTATTTGACTAACTGGAGCAGCAATAAGTCCGATAAAACCAAAGGTGACAATTTGCAAATAACTGCTTATTTGCTTAAAAATTAATGCAAGCCCCCCAAATATAAAACCTATGCCAAGAACACTTAATAAAGTGAAGAATATTATAATGGCAAGAGATGTTACATCTAAGTTTAGGTACTTATTTGTTGTAAGCATTAAAACAAATAATACTACTGATACAAAAAATATTTCTATGATTATTTTTGCTAACATTTTCATTCCCATAACCCATCCAAAACCATGAATGGACATGTATAACTGTTCTAATGTACCTTCTCTGGCTTCCGTAAGTATAGTATAGGCTACTTCCTCATAAACACTTGTAGTCAATATCCATAAAGTATATCCAACAACTAATCCTTCTAGTACTCCGCCGTATTTTGCTGAACTTCCTGTTAGCCCTTTATATCCTGCAAACATCAATAAAAAGTACAAATATAAAGTAAGAAATCGGCCTAATGAATTAAATAAATATCTTTTAAAGAATATAATTTCTTTTTTAAAAGAAGCTTTACATAGCAGTATTTTTCTCTTCAATATTTACACTCCTTTCAACAATTTCCATAAATACCTTTTCAAAATTGAGTTCCTTGCTATTAATTGAATTAATAACACAATCTTCACTCTTTAAGATATCAATAACTTTATAGAAAATATGACAATCATTTAATTTCAGTGTAATCCTTGTCTCCATAGCTTCCTCTTGTATTTGTAAGTGTGGAATTTGAGTTAGCTGTTCTTTTTGATAGTTTTTTAGTAATCCATTTATTTGAAAATCATATGCCTTAACCTCAAATATCTTCATTAAATTTTTAACCTTGTCGTTAGCTATGATTTTACCCCTATTTATTATAATAACCCTCTCACATATATCTTGTACTACATTCATATCATGAGTTGTCAGTATTATTGTTCTTCCATCCTCCTTAGCTAGTTTCTTAAGCAATTTTCGGATTTCATAAGAAGCATTTACATCCAACCCCAATGTAGGTTCATCTAAAATAACTACTTCACTTTGACTAACCATAGCTACAGCTATTGCTAGCTTTTGCTGCATTCCTCTAGATAAATTTTTAGCGACTTCATTTTCTTTATCTTTTAAATCAAATAGATTAATATAGTAATCTATTTCGCGATTAAATTTTCTAGAATCACTTCCCTTAAGTGCAGCAAAAAACTCTATATTTTCTCTTACAGTTAACCTCCAGTAGATATTACGATTTCCTTCTAAAACAGCACTAATTTTATTTAAAGCTTTATTGCGATAAGCAAAATTATCTATACCATCAATCAAAACATTTCCTTTGTCGGGCCTTACCAGGCTGCAAATCATCTTAATAGTTGTGGTCTTTCCAGCGCCATTTGGTCCCAATATGCCTAATATTTCTCCTTTTTCTACTTTAAAAGATATATTATCTACCGCTACAATAGACTCCTGTTTTCTTATAGCATATGATTTAGTTAAATTCTCTACCTTTAAAATAGCTTTCTTATTTGACATGTTTTACTCCTTCCGTAAATATATTTGAAAATTAATACTAGTATTAATTAAATTATATCTTTATTTCATTTATTTTCCATATCTCAAAAGTAATTATTTTAGTCATAAAAATAGGAGATTAGAGTTCTAATATATAACTTTAGTCATATTCAAATCATATAAACAACAAAAGCTAGAGGTTACCCTCTAGCTTTTGCTATCGATCCAACATATTCTCTTAATTCATCTTCACAATTATTGTTTATAATTCTGATAATTTCACTTCCAATTATTGCTCCATCTGCTCCATTATGAAGTACTGTCTTAACTTGGTCAGGACTGTATATTCCAAATCCTACTTGTATAGGTATATCAGTTATACTCTTTATTCTTTCAATTGTATTAGTATACGCATCTGGCAATTCACCTTTTCCTCCAGTTGTACCAACCCCTGACATTACATAAGCAAATCCTTTATTGTTTTCTAATCTTTCTCTGATTGTTTGTTCAGACATCTCTTCATTATATATTTGGATTAAGCTTACATTATCGTTTTCAGTTGTTATAAACTGATCTGGACATAGCATGACATCATAAAGATTGTTTTTATCAAGTAAACTATACTTGTCTATGCCTTCTTTATATGACATTACAGCAATAGGAAGGTCAGGATATTTGTTACGTATTTCCAATAAATACATTACTAGTATTCCTTCAGTAAAACCATTTTCTATAACCTTAGAATGAGTGTCAGCAATAGTTTTCCCATCTAGACAGGGATTTTCTACTGGTATCCCTATTTCTAGAATATCCACTCCTTCTTCAACAAGAATATCGACATGCTTAAAAAATTCTTCCTTATTTGGATAGCCAAGTGTTAAATAGAGGGTAATACATTTTTTATTATTTTTAAAAACTCTTTCTATATTAGTCATTATCCTATTAACCCCAATATCCAACCAATTATAGGTCCAAAGAAAGCATAGTCTGTTTCACAAAGTACCCTCATAACTGATTCATATCCTCCTATATAAGGAATCAAGAAAGCCTGGCCAAATATCAGAATTAATCCATTGATAAATGAGCCTGCAATAGCTCCTCTTCTCCCACCTGTAGAGTTACCAAATATTGCTGTAACTGCACCAGTAAAGAAAGTTGGTATTAAAGCTGGGAATACTATAATAGGATACTTTACTAATCCTAATACCCACATACCAATTAAACTTGCAATAAGACTTGTTAGAAATCCTACTATAACGGAAGTAGGATGGTTTGGAAATAATAATGGTATATCTAATCCAGGTATTGCATTTGGAACTATCTTATCTGAAATACCGTGAAAAGCTGGTACAATTTCAGAAAGCATCATACGAACTCCAGTGATAATTACTGTTATCCATACACCAAACGTTAAACCATTGAGTATTGAAAATATTACTATGTCCTTTCCTCCACTAACGTTTTCCATAACAAATTTAGGCCCTGCAATTAATGAAACAATTAAGAATATAATTGTCATGATAACACTTAATGCAATAGTTGTTTCTCTTAAGAAACCTAAATATTTAGGAAGCTTGACATCTTCTAAGCTTTTATCCTTATTACCAACTATTTTACCAACCTTTGCAGATATTAAACATCCTATTGAGCTTGAATGTCCTAGAGTAAATCCTTCCCCACCAGGAACATTCTTCATAAGTGGTGCAATATAAGCACATGTAAATGTTAAATATGCCCCTAATAATATTGAGCCAATCACAGTTATCCATACAGGTGATAAATTTGTTCCTACTGTTAGAAGTGCAGCTATAAGTCCTGCGTAAAAGAATGAAACATGAGCTGAAAGATGTATATATTTAAATCTAGTAAATCTTGCAAGTAAAACGTTGACTAAAAAGCCTAGTGCGAATATTAATGTAGCAGATGCACCAAAAGCGGCCATACTTGCTCCTATAGCTCCGCCAATATCAGCGACTTGAGCTTCCATGCCAAATACATGTTGTAACATAGGCTGTATAGGAAGTAAAGTCATACCCATGCTTTGAGCTCCAGTAGATATAAGCAAAAATCCAACCATAGTTTTAACTGTACCTGCTACAACATCACTGAATTTCTTCTTTTGTACTACTAGACCTAATAAAGCAACAATACCAATTAAAAATGCTGCTTCACTTAGTACATTTGATATAAGGTACATTATAATGTCTTTCATATGGTAACCTCCTATCTAGCTTTTTATTTGTTTATGCTTTTTACAGCTTTTAATAATTGTTCCTTTAAATATTCTCTGTCTGTAAGATTGTCTATTTTTATTATTACAGCTGTTGTGTTTCTTATAACATTTGCGAAATCAGAAGTTGTAACAATTATATCTGCTCCATTTGGATCTAACGATCCAATATCAGTAGCATCAACCTTTGCTTCTATATTTTCCTTTGCTAATATTTGCTGAGTAAAAACCTTTAACATCATACTGCTTCCTACTCCTGCTCCACATACAGTAAATATCTTCAACATATTTTCCCCTCCTCTCATTTAAAGTAAATATCCATATAACTCTTTACTGGACTTACTGTCTAATATATTATCTAGCTTCTTTTGGTCTCCTAGAACTTCCATTAGTTTAGCTAGTGCTTCAATATGTGCTTTATTGTCAACTGCTGCTAATGCTATCAGTAGTTTTACAGGATCGTTTTTTTCATGCCCAAAATTAACCCCATTTTCTAGTGTCATTATTGCTATGGAAGTACGCTTAACACCATCCTCTGGTCTCGCGTGAGGCATAGCAATTTGAGGTGCTATTACTATATAAGGTCCTAAATCTTTAACCTTTTCAATCATTGCATCTATATATCTTTCTTCTATGGTATCTGAAGAAAGTAATAAATCTCCTGCTTTCCTTACTGCATCCTTCCAGCAGTCAGCTTTAACATTAACTGCTATTGTCTCAGGTCTTACAAATTCATTTATCATAATTATTCCTCCTGTAATTTAAGTATTTCATATATCTCATTTGGATCTGATGAAGCTTTTATTTTTTCTATATTTTCTTTTACAGACAATATGGTCAAAAGATGTGTAAGTGTTTCAATATGGGTGTAATTGTCAGTAGCTGCTAAAAAAATCACCATATGCACTGGATCATTTTTCTTATGATTAAACTTAACTGGTTTTTTTAAGGTCATGATAGATAGTGAAGTTTTGTATACACCATCTTCTACTCCTGCATGAGGCATTGCTATACCAGGAGCTATAACCATATACGGTCCATACAGCTTAATTTTTTCAAAAATACAGTCTATATATTTCTCATCAATAAAACCATTTTCAAGTAGTGGTTTCGCAGCTTTAAATATAGCATCTTCCCAAGTATGACATTCAACTCCAACCTGTATATTTTCTTCGTGTAGTATATTTTTTGACGACCATGAACTTTGCGAGCTATACAACCTATTAATATTATTAAAAAGTGATGTTATGTCAGTCTGAAGCTCATCAAAGTTTTCTATTCTGCAATGCTTAGATATTACGTCCATAACATCCATAATAAAACTTGCTTTATCATACTTAATATTATTGTAGTTTCCATTGAACATTAAATAACTTGATAGTATATCTATATCTCTTTTATCCAGCAAAGGAGAAACAGTAACAACCGGAACTTTTGTTTTCTTTATTGGTATAGTTGATACAATTAAATCTATCTCATTAGAATCCGTAAAACTATCCACATCTTGATATGATACTGTATCTATAATATTGAATGATCTAAAGTATGATAATAGCTTTGCTCTTAATAATCTTGATGTACCTATCCCACTTGCACATACTAATAAAATATTTGTATTTTTACTTATTGTTGGTTTTTGTGCTTCAACAGCTGCGCCAAAATGCATGGCTATATAAGCAACTTCATGATCATTTACTTGAATTCCAAATTTCTTTTCTAAATATCCTTTAGCTTTACTACAAGCATCAAATATATCTTTGTATTTAGAAATTATCTCATGTAAGAGCGGATTCTGTAGAGGCTTGTTATACTTTAGCCTATGAATAGTCGGCATGAGATGAATATATAAATCCTTTTTAAGAGATATATGATTCATCAAGACTATACTTAAATCTCTCTCTACGCTTTCTATCATTTTGTCAATTGTTAATAAGAGTTCACTGTTTTTTCTAAAATATTTATCTTGATCACCTACATCACTTAGCTTCGCTCCAATCAAATGTAAAGTAATGTATCCAGTTTCATCTAAAGGAACTTTTATATTGAAGAATTTCGAAATATTCTCGCTTATGCTCTTAGCTATGGCAAATTCCTCTTTAGACATAAGCTCATGCAATTGTTTCTTGCTTATCAATATATCTTTTCCTAGGGAAACTCTCTCAATAGCTAATGCAAGATGAGATAATAAGCTTACGAATCCCTCATAACTGAATCTTATGTTCAGTTTTTGCTGAGCACGTTCTATCTCACTCTTAATAAAATACAGATCAATGTTTGGAAGCCATGCTTTCAAAGAATCAATGTATTTTTCAATAGATTGATTACTGTATCTTTCCATATCTGGACTTGCAAGCTCCTTTAGCAAAGAACTAATCGCATTTCTTTTGTTTTCTTCAGCTCCTTCAACATATACTCCATATCCTTTTTTACGTATAAGCTTAATATGGTATTTTTTTAACCAGTTACTAATATCATCTAGATCATTTGCAATTGTTGTTTTGCTTACATATGTTTTTTCTGCAAGCTCTATAAGATTTACAGGTCCATTTCCTTTAAGTATATTTAGTAAAACAAGCTCTCTTCTTTCTTCTGGTGAAAGAACATATGAATAGAAGTCATTGTTAACAATCTTATCCTTAATCAAAGCTCTTTTTTCTAAGTTTGATTCAATAAATACTCCTTTTCTTGGAAGCCTAACCAGTTGCTTGAAGCCATTTTCAGTAAGCCAATTATCTAATGAGTCTAGATCATACCTTATCGTTCTTAAGCTTACATCAAATTTTATTGCCATTTCTTTAATTGTAATAAAATCGTCTTGCTCCAATAAATATTGAATAATCCTTACCTTTCTTTCATCTAACATGCTATTCACTTCCTTGCCACATTATAGTATCAAATGTGAATATCTATCGTTTGCGTTTGTTGTAATATATATACCATTAACACTGTATTTATTCAAGGATAATCTAGAAATCGAAACAGGAAATCGTTTCACTATTAATGTGGCAAAAAGTGAATAGAAGGGTCCAGAATAATTCTGGACCCTTAATAAATTGTTTCACTTCGAGAATCAATATTTACAAAATAATCTTAATGCTTGCTTTCTATTAGTAAACTTTTTACATATGGCATTAGGTCTTTCTTTTCACAGCCATGTTGAGCTTAATTAAAAAATGTATTTCTTTGATAAGCTAAGCTATTGTTTATTGTTTACATAATCTAGTGGATTAACGACTTCTCCATCTTTTCTTACTTCAAAGTGAAGATGAGTTGCTGTGCTCAAACCAGTTTTGCCTATCTTTGCGATTTGTGTACCTGAAGATACCTCCTCATCCTTTTGCATAAGCAGCTCAGAGCAGTGGGCGTACATTGTAGCAAAACCATTTCCGTGGTCAATAATTATTGTTTTACCATATCCTCCTTCTTCTCCTGAGAAAATAATTTTTCCATCTGCAGAGGCAATTATAGATTCACCTAACTCAGCAGGAATATCAATCCCTGTATGCATTTTTTCTATTTTCTTTATAGGGTGTATTCTTTTTCCAAAAGGAGCAGTAATTTTATTTGAGCTTGGAACTGGCCATACCATTTTTTCATAAGATATCTTCTCTTCAGCTGCATTCTCATCATTTATATTCAAAGATGTTTGTTCAATACTTTCTTCTGGAGCTTCCTCGCTTTTATAAGATTCAGAATTAGCATTGGTTAGAAATAGCCCTCCAATCAACACAAGTACTAATACAGTTATAAAAGACACTTTATATGAATTCTTTTTAAATGATTTTATCATTTTTATCCTCCCTTTTAAGTGATGTTTAGTATTTACGAACTCTGTTGTAAGTACAACATCTAGACTTTTTTTACTTTTTTCTAAAAAATGAATTATACTTAAACCATATTCTTTTCTTTCATCTCTTTCAAATAGTGAAAGTACCTTAGCATCGCAAGCAGCTTCGCAGTCGTTTCTCATTCTGGACAGCCCATATAAAATCACTGGGTTAAACCAATATATAATCTGTAACATATATATTACTAGATAAAGTAGAATATCTTTTCTTTTAAAATGAGCCAATTCATGAGAAATAATAAATTTCATTTCATCTTTATCGATTCTTTCTTCTATATCTTCTGGTATAAAAATAGAAGGTCTAAACAATCCGTATAAGCACGGTGAATTGATAATAGTACTTTTGTAAATTTCTAATGCTTTAGTTATGTTAAATTTCTTCTTATATTCCCTAAGCATCATATTAATTTCTTCACCTGCTTCTATTTTACAGCTATAAACAGCATTCTTAAATCGAATATTCGATAATATCATATATGTAGTTAATGCCACTATGCCTAAAACCCATACAATAGGTATAATATATTCTAACGAGAAAAGCTGAGTATTAGAACTCATTAGATTACTAGATGTACTCAACCAATCAACAATATCTTTTTGGTCATAAATATAGTAATGCTTTTTTAGAATAGAGCTAACTTTAGGCTTAGCAAACATATTAAAAAAACTAAAGCTGCTATTAGGTACATTAGGCATAACTAGCCTGATTATCAACAAAATCCAAAGGTAATACTGATTTTTAGCTCCTATTTTTTCCCCAAATACTTTTCTTACTATTAGAATTGCTAAGATTAAAAAGCTTGATTTTATTGAAATATCAAGCACGCTATAGAATAATCTCACACATGCATATAACATGAAAACTTCCCCTTTAATCTTTCTTTTGTTCTAAGATTGCTTTAATTTCATCGATATCCTCATTTGATAATTCTTCCATATCAAGGAAACTAGCAAGCATTGCCTTTAGCCCACCATTATAGAATTTTTTCAAATAATTCTTATTCTTAATCTTCATGCACTCTTCTTTTTCTAGTGTTGGGTAGTAATAATAAAGTTTCCCTTTTTTTTCATAGTCTAGTATGTTTTTATCCACTAGTCTAGAAATAAGTGTTTTAATTGTAGTAGGCTTCCAATCATTGTATTTCTGAATCCTGGTAATGATATCTTTTGATGCCTGAGGACTTTCATTCCACAAAACCTCCATAATCTCCCATTCAGCATCTGATATTTGAATTGACTTCTTCATATCATTTTCACCTCCTTTTCGACTACATTCGTAGTTTGTATTTATAGTCTACATTTGTAGTCGAAAAAAGTCAAGTACTTTTTACATAATTGTTCCAAAAAGCTAAAAAAACTATCGAGGCAACTAGGTCTTCGATAGTTTTTAAGGGGGTAATCTTTTATAATTCTTTTGTTAGTTAACAATATTTTCTTCGATGTATCGCTCCACATCTTCTGCAGTAGGCAAATTTATAATGTGTTCTACTTTTCTTGCCATTTCTTCTTTTGATGTATTTTTAATTATCCACCTTGCCTTTAAAATAGATATTGAACTCATGCTGAATTCATCTAGACCCATGCCTAAAAGTACTGGGATAAGCTTTGGATCACCAGCAACTTCACCACACATTCCTACCCATATTCCTTCTTTGTGTCCATTATCAATAACAGTTTTTATCAATCTGAGTAATGCTGGATGGAATTGATTGTATAAATGTGATATCTTTCTATTTCCTCTATCTACTGCAGTAGTGTATTGTATCAAGTCATTTGTACCAATGCTGAAAAAGTCTACTTCTTTAGCGAAAAGGTCTGACATTATTGCTGCAGATGGAATCTCTATCATTATTCCTACTTCAATAGCTTCATTAAAACTTACAGCTTCTTTTCTTAATTCTTCCTTTACTTCTTCAAGCATTTTCTTCGCATGTCTTAGTTCTTCAATACTTGATATCATAGGAAACATTATTTTTATATTCCCAAATGCACTGGCTTTTAATAATGCTCTTAGCTGTGTCTTAAATATATCAGTTCTATCTAAGCACAATCTAATAGCTCTATACCCTAAAAAAGGATTCATCTCTTTAGGAAGCTCAAGATAAGGCAATTCTTTATCTCCGCCAATATCCAAAGTTCTTATAACAATAGGTTTGCCAGATAATCTTACTGCAACCTCTTTATAAGCTTCAAACTGCTCTTCTTCAGTTGGAAGTTTATCTCTGTCCATATATAAAAACTCTGTTCTATACAGCCCTACACCTTCACCATCATTTTTTATAATGCCGTCTACATCCTTTGGTGTTCCTATATTAGCTACTAGCTCTACTAGATGACCATCTTTTGTAATACTCTTAGACCCTATTAATTCATTCAAACTATTTTTAAAATCTTCATATTTCTTCTTCTTTACCTGAAATTCACTAACAGTTTTATCGTCAGGATTAAGAATTAATTCACCTGCTTCTCCATCAAAAACTACTAATTCTCCGCTAGATACTTTATCAGTTATTCCTTCCACACCAACAATGGCAGGTATTTCTAGTGTTCTAGCCATTATAGCAGAATGGGCTGTTTTTCCTCCTATTTCTGTGATAAACCCTATAACTCTGTTTTTATCCATTTGCGCTGTATCAGAAGGTGTTAAGTCTTCAGCTACAATAATAACATCTTCATCTAGTACTGAAAAGTCAGTCAATTCGATCCCTAATAGTATCCTTAAGATTCGATTCGACACGTCCCTTACATCAGCTGCACGTTCCTTCATATATTCATTATCCATATTCTCAAATATATTAACAAACATATCAGTTATCTCTTTTAATGCCCATTCAGCATTAACAAGTTCACTCTGAATTTTATCTTCAATCTGTCCAAAAAATTCTGGATCATCAAGTATCATTTTATGTGCTTCAAATATCTGCGCTTCGTTTTGGCCGATATTCTCTAATGTATGTGTATAGAGCTCGTCTATTTGATCTTTGCCTTTGTTTTTTGCATCTGTCAATCTTTTAAGTTCATTTTTGGCATCAGATATACTTTTTTTTACCACTTCAATTGTAGATTCATTTTTAATAAGCACTTTCCCTATTGCAATTCCTGGTGAAACACCTATGCCTTTCATCATAAAAAACCTCCTATTCACCAAAGTTACTATCAACTAATTCCTTTAAAGCTTCTACGGCTTCTTTTTCATCCTTTCCTTCAGCTTGTATAGTCAATTTTGATCCTTTGCCAGCTCCCATACTTAAAATACCCATAATGCTTTTTGCATTGTACTCTTTACCATCTTTAAAAACTACAATATTTGAACTGTACTTTGATGAAATAGATACAAACTGACTTGCAGGTCTCGCATGTAATCCTGTCTCATTCTTTAAAATAACATCTGTTTTATACATTTTATTGCCTCCTTAATTTTAATAAAATTTTCGTGTATTTTTTATATTATTGATGAACCTTTTAAGCTCATCTATATCTCTGTCCATTATAAGTGGATTGACTTGAATTGTTGGCTTATTATTGAATTCAAATGGAATTGTAGTAATAACAATGTCAAAGCTTTTTTCACTTATCTTTTCTATATCCTTGGCTGATATAATATCAATTATTTCAAGGTCATTCATTGCTTTCTTTAGCCTTATAGCAGCTAGCTGAGAGGTTCCTATACCACTTCCACATATGATAATTGCTCTAATATTAGCATCTATGCGTTCCAAAGCTGCACCTATGTGTATAGCTATATACCCTATTTCCTCTTCATTAACCTTAACTCCTAAGTATTTTTCAAACAGAACACTCGTAGCCCAAGCGGCCCCAAAAACACTAGGGTAATTACTTTTTATGTCTCCAAGTAATGGGTTTCTTAAACTAAGCCCAAACCTTAGTCTGTTTACAGCTGGCTGCAAATGCAATAGAAGTCCAGTAAATAGCTTTTTATCATTGCTAAAGTCTACAGATAAGATGCTTCCAGTTAAAGATATAATCTCTTTAGATAAACTCACAATATTTGGATCAATATTTTGCAGTACATCGTGCATTATATCCTTATCATAGTTATATTGTTTCTTAGCTCCCATAATATGAATAGATATATAATAGATTTCAGATTCAGGTATTGTTATCCTAAATTCTTTTTCTAGCCTAGAGCATATATATTTTGCTGCATTATATTGCTCATTTTGTTTAACTACCTGTGTTAGCTCTTCTTTGAATTGTATAGCTTTATTTTGAAATATTCTCTTTAAGCTAATTGCTATGTGTGATACTAAGCTGTTAAATGATTCATCTGTAAATACTATTTCTAACTTTTTTTCTACTTCTACAAGCGTATCTTCAATCTTTTGTATGTCAATATCCGGAATCAATTCTTTTAACTGTATATAGTTTTGTGAGCTTAATCTTGTATTACTTAATCCTTTTACTTTATCAGTCTTAAACAAATGTGTGTTTTCAGCATGCTTAAGTATTACTAATAAATCTGCTAAGGCCTTTCTCCATTCCTTTTCATCTCCAGTTACTTCTATCCCACTTTTCTGTTTTCTATTTAGCTTTAGTCCATATTTCAGTAGCCAATCTTCAGCCTCCTCTAAATCTTTATATATAGTTATTCTACTTACATAAAGTTCTTCAGCCAGTTGTTGCATTGTAATACGTTTGTTAGCTCTAAGAAGTCTCTTTATAATGTACAATCTTCGTTGCTCGGTAGAAAAAGGCTGGATATACATAACACTTTTATCAATCATCTTCTCAATTAAACGTTTTCCTTTAACATCTGTCTCAATCCATATTCCAACACCCGGCTTTTTTACAATCCTGCCAAGGGCTTTTGTATCAAAATACTCTTCAATATTCTTTAAATCGTTTCGGATTGTCTTGTTTGATACATTTAGTTCTTTTGATATTTTATCAATTGTAAGAGGACTACCCGCATTTAATAAAACATTTACTATTTCCCAACAACGTGCGTCAGGTATATAATCCATATGCTACACCTCTGCATATAATATAATGTGGCAATTTTTTATAATTTGGTTGTCTCTGTATCTATATGATATCATATCTAGCTAATTTAAAAGGTTCTATTTTTTACATAATAATGTGGTAAAAGTTTATAAATAAATAAAACGACAATTTGCCGTTTTATATTTTGTTACTATACTATTTTGTCAAATTTTTAAATACATTATTTCTATATTTCTCTACATTTTTAGTTAATTTGTATTCACTATTTTCTAAAGTCTCAAGAAATCCTTTTAAAGATTTCAGTAATTCACTTTCAATATTATTACTTATAGCCTTTGTATATGCCTCTCTAGCATCAGTAACAAATGTTTTCGTATCATAGCTGAAAAGCGGTGTATTGTCAGTACCATAGAATAAAAAATAAACATAACGCTTATGAAGTGTTTTTATATCATTAAATTTATCTGAATCTGGATATTCATTTATAAATTTTTCCTGGTTTAATGCTCTATCTAATACTTCGTCCCAGCCAATTACTAGTCCAGCATCCTTAGCAGGAATTTGTGATGATTCATCAGCCATTATCTCTATGTATCCCTTGTTATCAGATGTTACAAAGCTACTGTATTTCATATAAAACTCATAGTCAATAATAGGAAAATATTCTCCCTCTGCTGCTTCAACTTTAAATCCATTTTCTCTTACTTCTGATAATAGCTTTTTAAGTTCAGTATCGTTTATACTATTGATTTGATTTAGATCAGATACAGACTTATTTTCGTCTAAAAACCTTTGCTGAATGTCATTTACATAGAATTTCTCTTCTAGATTAGAAAGATAATTTTTTTGCAACTCCATTAGTTTATCAACCATAATTGACGCATTCTCTTCTGAAACAAGGGAAATATTGTTATCTATAAACTTAATAACTCTAGTCATCGCATCATTATTATTGATTAGAACATAAAAATCATCTATAACTGTTTTTTCATCGTTTTGTTGTTTGTTTTCTTCAGTCACTACTGTCCCTGAGTTTGACAAGCCTCCATTTGCATTACCCTTTTCATTATTTATGTTACTACAACCTACTTGTATGGCAATTGATAATGCTAAAATCGTAGCAAGAATCACTTTTTTGTTAGTTATTTTAATCATCTCCTATCATAAAATAGTGGTATTGTTAGTATATCATTAATTCAGACGTATAAATCTTAATAAAGTTCCATCTTACTATAAAACAAGCTTTTATATCAAGTATCAAAAAAAACAGGATAATTAGTCCTGTCTTCTTTACTTTCACACAGTCAGACTTACATTTCTAGTATCTAGCTCCTGAATTTTCAATTTGTAAAATGAATTTTTAGTTGATGGATTATGCATCAATGCATCTCCTGTAATCATTTCTCTTAATATTTTTTTGTCATTCTCTAATTTTCTTATAAAAAAACGAGATAGACTTGTTCTTCTTAACAAACTCATTTACCTCTATAGTTTTGTACCTAGGATTTCAAGAATTAAAGCTAAACCCTTCTCCTAATACTTCATGAACAAATCCTACAGATATAAACGCATTTGGATCAATGTGTTGAACATAATTTTTTATTCTAATATACTGTTTTCTTTCAACAATAGTACTTATTATAGTTTTCTTATTTTTCGAAAACCCTCCATCAGCAAAATATAAGGTAGTTCCTCTTTTTATTTCATCAATTATATAATTATTTATCTCTTTACTTTTGTTGCTGATAATTACAATATTCATTTTAGTATTAAACCCTGCTATCACATTGTCAACTACATAAGCATTAATAGCAACTCCTAATAATGCATATAATCCGAGTTTAACACCAAAAATTAGTCCTGCTAATACTGTTATAATAAAATCAGATATGAGTAATGCTTTACCAATCTCTAAATGAAAAAACTTATTTATTATCTTTGCTACAATATCAGTACCACCAGTAGAGGAATTTTGGTAGAAAATTATCGCCATACCAATTCCTTGTATGATAATACCATAGATTAAGTTTATCATTAGATCATCTATTATTGGTTTATTCATAGGACTTATGATTTCTAGTATATATATTACCCCTGATAATAAAAAGCTCGAATATATTGTATATGCTCCAAAATCTTTTCCTATTATTAGAAAGGCTAAGGTAAAAAGAATAATATTTGATATCATCATCAATACTCCTATTGGAATGCTGGGAACTACTTTATTTATGACCATAGCAAGTCCTGTTACTCCCCCTACAGCTAATTTTGCAGGAATTAAAAAATAATATAATCCTAATGCCATAATTGTTATACCAAGATTAATAAGTATGAATCTTTTAATATTAATCCTCATATTCACTCCTCCAAAGATTGTTATTTTTTAATACTTTAACTAAAACTTCACCAATAACCGCTGGATTCTCTGCTATGTGTATTCCGCAGTTTTTCATCGTTTCTACCTTTTCCACAGCTGTTCCTTTACCTCCTGAGATGATGGCTCCTGCATGAATTTGAGCTTTTACTACTGCTACATTACTTTCAATTTCCCAAGCAGCCCTTTCAGCATCTTCTGCCTTATGGATCACTTCACCTCTAGGTACTGGTATTTTATAACCTCTCAGTAATTCTTTTGCCTGATATTCATGTATATTCATTTTTAGACCTCCCATCTTATATTTTGAATGGAATATTAGTGAAAAATCATGACTAAATCAGCACCACCCGTCTAACGGGTGGTTTGCTCTGCCCCTATAAGGGGCTGTTACCGGCCAGCGCCTAAAGACGCTGGCTTTCACATTGTTCA
>NZ_JBNPXI010000029.1:0-49592 GCF_050433385.1 Brassicibacter mesophilus | reverse complement strand
ATTCAACAAATATCCAAATAGCTTCTTTTAAAAAGTGGAGAAATTCTATGAATAAGTGAGTATTTTAAAGAAAAATTTAATTTATAGAGGGAGGTATTATTATGAATAATAGGTATGAGCTAAATAAAAATCTTGCTCAAATGTTAAAGGGTGGAGTAATCATGGATGTAACAACTCCAGAAGAAGCAAAAATTGCTGAAGAAGCTGGTGCTTGTGCTGTTATGGCTCTTGAGAGAGTTCCTGCTGACATCAGAAAAGATGGTGGGGTTGCAAGAGCTTCAGATCCACAAATGATTAAAGAGATTCAGAAAGCTGTTTCTATTCCTGTAATGGCTAAAGTAAGAATTGGACATTTCGTTGAGGCTCAAATTTTGGAAGCTATTAGAGTTGACTATATAGATGAAAGTGAAGTTCTAACACCTGCTGATCCAATTCTACATATTGACAAGAAAGCTTTTAAGGTTCCTTTTGTTTGTGGAGCTAAAAATCTTGGTGAAGCTTTAAGAAGAATTGGAGAAGGTGCGTCAATGATCAGAACTAAAGGTGAGCCAGGCACAGGTGATGTTATAGAAGCAGTTAAGCACATGAGAATGATGAATTCGGAAATTAGGACGATACAAGGCTTATCCAAAGAAGAATTAATGAATGCTGCCAAAGAACTACAAGCTCCTATTCATTTAGTGGAATATGTTCACGAACATGGAAGATTGCCTGTTGTAAACTTTGCTGCAGGTGGTATTGCAACTCCTGCTGATGCTGCAATGATGATGCAGCTTGGCTGCGACGGGGTATTCGTTGGTTCTGGAATTTTCAAATCTGGAGATCCGAGAAAAAGAGCTTCTGCTATAGTTAAAGCTGTTACAAACTTTAATGATGCAAATATACTAGCTGAAATATCAGAAAATATTGGAGAAGCAATGGTTGGAATCAATGTATACTCAATAGACAAAGAAGAAAGAATGGCTAATAGAGGGTATTAAAATGAACAGAATTGGTGTTTTAGCACTTCAAGGTGCATTTAAAGAGCATATCACCATAATTAAATCGTTAGGTCACGAAGCTATTGAGATAAAAAATGCAAGTCATCTTGATAATCTTGATGGAATTATTTTACCTGGTGGCGAAAGTACAGCAATTGGAAAATTACTTGATGATTTTAAAATTAAAGAAATCTTAGTAAATAAGATTAAAAATGGATTACCTGTATGGGGAACTTGTGCAGGAATGATTTTACTTGCAAAAGAGCTTGATGGCAACGAAGATGCTCACTTAAAAGTTATGGACATTAAAGTGAGACGAAATGCATATGGCACTCAACATGATAGTTTCCTCACTACAGGAGTGATTGAAGAGGTATCTGACAGAGAAATTCCAATGGTGTTTATAAGAGCACCCTATATTGTTGATATGGATAAAAAGGTTGTTGTACTTCATAAAGTTGACGGAAATATCGTAGTTGCGCGTCAGGAAAATATACTTGTGACTTCTTTTCATCCTGAGCTGACTAACGATAAATCCTTCCATGAGTATTTTATAAACATGATAGAAGAATCTAAATAGAAAAATTAGGTTTATAAAGATAAAAGTATCGACTTCTCAAGGGTAGGGGCATTATGCCTCTACTTTTTATTTGAACCGAAAATTATATATGTTAAAAGGATATTAAGGAAAGATTGGTAGCAATAATGAAGCATAATGAAAAGTCAAGACTTACAATATGTTATAAATCAGCAACTGGGGTTAAACATGATGGAGAGAGGTCAATTGAAGGAGAAAAAGATACAGTTATTTTTGAATCAAATTAGTTCAAGGTATTGAGCTATATTTCATAGAGAAATATTTAGTCCAAAAGAATGAAAGGTAAAATTATTTGTGCACTTTTTAGATAATCTTGTATAATGAAAATGCCTGTTATAATTATTATAAAAATTGAGATAATGGAGAAAGAGGTAGGAGAGCGAAAATATAGTTAAAGAAAAGGATTAGGGAAATCCTTCAGCGATGATAAATATACCAAAGAATGTAATAGTTAAAAAACATGTGATTTTTATATGTTTTTTATTTTATAATAGAATATTTCATTAGCTACCAATATGTAGAATCAGTCGAATTTGTGTGATATTATTATAATATTAATCATAAATGTAAACTAAGTTAGGAGGGTGCTTCTTGAATGAAAATTTTGAATCACAGCAGATTGATTTGAATCAGATCTCAATTGATAGTATAAATCAATCTCTAGATTTCACTTTAGAAGTGGAAGGAAGAATAAAAAATGACAAACTTGAATGCTATTTAAATAATATCAACAGCCATTATTGTAAGTATTTAAATGTTGAGCGAAGTGAGATTATAGGTAATAATATCTTTAGTATCAATGATGATTTTGTAAATATATATTATCAAATAATGAATTATCTTTTTAGGAACTCTATGGAAGATAGTGTAAATATATACATTAAGAAAAGCGGTAAGAAGCTTGAGATTTTAAGTATAGAGGACATAGAAGAGGAAAATTGTGAATCTTACCAAATTATGGCCTATGCTTTTAGGAAAGATACTCAATTTTTAAAAGTGTTTATTGTTATAAAGGATATATGTAAAGAATTGAGGAACATGCAAGAAAAAAGTAGTATACGAGATATTAATAACTATAATGACAAAATTATGAGTATGTCTGATATTGTTTCTAATTTATCTCATGCATGGAGACAGCCTCTTAATAGCTTGAATTTTTCTATCATTAATCTTATTGATGAAATAGATAACGAAGCAGGAGAAAATGGATTAGTAAATGAATACTATAATGAAATATGGCAAATTATAAAAAATTTATCAAGAAAAATAGACAAATTTAAAGCATTCTTTGAAATGGATTACAAGAAAGAGATTTTTTATATAAAAAAATATTTGGACTTAGTTTTTGAAATTATGGAAGAAAAAATTAGAAAAGAGCATATAAAGATTGATATATCTATAGAAGAAAACATTAAAAAATACGGTTCACCTAATGAATTTGTTCAGATTATGTACTGTATTTTCTTTGATATTATAGAGTATTGTAAGAATGCATTAGATATTTATAACAGAAAACTAAAAATACAAATATACGTAAATGAAAGGGATATTTTTTTCGATATAAAAGTTGTGTACGATACAGAGATATATAATAACTTTAAGTTGAGTTTAAATCATATATCAATGTTTAGTAGCATTATACATAAAACAATGGGAGGTACAATTAATTTAATTAATTGTGGAATAGAAAATAGAGTTATAATAAGTTTTCCTTTAGATATATAGGAGGGTTACTATGGAAGAAATGAATGTACTACAGAATATAAAAATTCTTTATGTGGAAGATGAGGTTATTACAAGAAATCAAGTTTTTCGATTTCTAAAGAAAAGAGTTGGAAAAGTTGTTACAGCAGAGAATGGAGAGGATGGTATAAAGAAGTTTATTGAATACCAACCAGATATAATTATAACTGATTTAATAATGCCAGATATAAGTGGGATCGAAATGATGAAGAGATTAAGAGCTGATGGTTTTAGGTGTCCTTTTATCATTACATCCGCGCTTTCAGATGCGCAAACTATTTTGGAAACCGTAGATTTGAAGATAGAAAAATATATGGTAAAACCTATTGACACAGATATATTAATGAAAAGCTTAACACAAATAGCTAGTGAAGTTTTAGAAGAAAGAGAGGAATTTCTAGTTATAAATAATGATTTAATTCTAACAGAAGATGCAAAAATCAAAATAGAACTTGAGATTAGAAACCTATATTCAAAGTACTTGAAAAAAGTTACTGGAAAAGGAGCAAAGCTTATTCAAGTTTTTATGAATGGAAAAGAAATAGAAATTCTCTTAAAAGAAAACCTTACTGTTTTAGAGGAAAGTTTATTAATTACTGGACATCACTATAAAAGCATAGAAGTAATTAGAAAAATAATTTATGAAAATACTCTGAATGAAGTTGAGCGTGAAATAGGAGGTTTAATAGATAGAAAAGTGAGGACAAAAAAAATAGAAATTTATCCAAAAGAGAAATTTGAAAGGCTATTGCTACATATTATCTAAAGATAACAAAGTTCAGAAATAAGCACAAAAAAATTGACGAAACTTGATGTTTATGTTATATTATAGACAAAGTAAAAATATTAACTTTTTTTGTATCTTAATAAATGAAGACAGATATATTTTTTATATAAGCTGTTTTTATATTAAGGCTATAATAATGCTATAAAATAATTATAAATGATAATTATGGAACAACTATTTGAATCAGATATACTATTTGCAATTTAAGTAGTCCATAATAAGAGGTTTTTTGACCTTTTATTATGGACTTTTTTGTTTTTTAAAATAAATACAGTGAAAATATTTGCTAAGACAATAACATCATTTTCAAAAAAGGGGGAATAAGCAAGATGGCTTATAAGAAATGGACAGAATATGAAGTTGAATATTTAATCAACAATTATGGAATAGAGAGCATAAGCGAAATAGCAAATAAGTTACATAGAACATCAGATTCTGTATTTAAGAAAGCAAAACGTTTAAATCTAACAATGACTACAAAAAAATGGACGATAGAAGAAATAAATTTTTTAACTGAAAAATGGGGAGTATATTCGCCAGAACGGATAGCAGAAGTATTAAATAGGAGCCATAGCTCTATTAAAAAAAAGGCAACAGAACTTCAATTAGGACCTTCAAGAATAGGTAATGGGGAGTTTTTAACAACTGGTGATATTGGCTATTTATTAAATAAAGATCCAAACTTAATATATAGATGGGCTAGAGATGGCTATATAAAAGGACGAAGATTTGGTGGAAAAAAAATATTTCAAATTAAGCCAGAACATTTTGTTTTATTTCTAAAAGAGTATCCCGAAAAGTGGAACTCAATACAGGCTAAAGTAGATTTAATTAAGGGATATGTTCACACTTCCTTTATATTGCCTGAATGGTTTGAAGAAAAGATCAAATATGATAGAGTAAAATATTATAAAAGAAGAACCATTAACAATGAAAACTATCTTAGTGATTAAAATTTAGTTAGAGGAATACAATTAGAAATTCAAATGCAAGAGAAGCATTAGTTGAGCTAGCTGAGGATATGAAATAGAGCATTGCTAAGTTTGAATATTAGACGATTCAAATTATTATGATTAGTGCTTCAAAGTAAGTAACCATAATTTATGATTTAAAGTAGCTTGGCATAAATACAATTATCAAAGACTTGAAAAGATGAGATTATACTCTCATCTTTTTTTCATGAACAAGGAATATGTAATAATCGACTCATTGAATGATTTATGATAATATTAGGATAGTTATTCTGAAAGGACTGTGAATATGAAAAAAATACTAGTATTAGCTGAAAAGCCCTCAGTTGGTAGGGATATAGCGAGAGTTTTAAACTGTAACAAAAAGGGAAATGGATATATAGAAGGTAATAGATATATTGTTACTTGGGCACTAGGACATTTAGTCACCTTAGCTGACCCAGAAGCTTATGACAATAAATATAAGGAATGGAAAATTGAATACTTACCAATGCTACCTTCTAATATGGAGTTAGTGGTTATTAAGCAAAGTAGAAAACAATTTAGTATTGTAAAAGATCAAATGCATAGAAAAGATGTTGAAGAAATTGTTTTAGCTACAGATGCCGGACGCGAAGGAGAGCTTGTCGGAAGATGGATTATTGAAAAGGTTAAGGTGAAGAAACCTATTAAACGTCTTTGGATTTCATCTGTTACAGATAAAGCTATTAAAGATGGATTTAATCATCTTAAAGATGGGACTTTATATGAAAACTTGTATTCTTCAGCTGTTGCTCGAGCTGAAGCAGATTGGCTAGTAGGGATAAATGCTACGAGAGCGTTGACGTGTAGGCATAATGCTCAGCTTTCTTGTGGACGTGTACAGACACCTACTTTAGCGATGATTGCGAAAAGGGAAGAGGAGATTCGCAACTTTAAACCAAGGACTTTTTATGGGATTACTGCAGTAAGTAATAACTTAAAATTTATATGGCAAGATAGTGAAACAAAAGATTTCAAAACATTTGATAAGAAGAAATGCGATGACATATTAAATAGAATTAGAAATAAATCAATAAAGATAGTGGAAGTAGATAAAACTCTCAAAAAAAGCTTTTCTCCTCAGCTATATAATCTGACAGAGCTTCAAAGAGATGCAAATAGGCTCTATGGTTACTCTGCGAAAGAGACACTTTCTATTATGCAAAGATTATATGAAAATCATAAGGTTTTAACTTATCCTAGAACAGATTCTAGATATATTTCTAATGATATTATTGATACTTTAAAAGATAGAGTAAGAGCATGCAATGTAGGAACTTATAGAGTAATAGCTTCTAAGATTTTAAAAAATCCAATAAAAACAAACAAACATTTTGTTGACAATAGTAAAGTTACAGACCATCATGCTATTATACCTACAGAGCAGACAGTTTTCTTAGACAGATTAAGTGATAAGGAAAGAAAAATATATGATCTAGTTATTAAGCGCTTTATAGCTATATTATGTTGTCCTTTTGAGTACGAACAAACAACTATTAAGACTAAGATAGAAAATGAAATCTTTATAGCTAAAGGTAAAATTATTATAAGTTATGGTTGGAAGGAAGTATACGATAATAATATTAACGATGATACGAATGATGATATTACTGAGCAGAGTTTACCTAATGTAGATAATGATGATGTATTAAATATAACTAATATTATTCAAACTAATGGAGAGACAAAGCCACCTGCATTGTTTAATGAAGGAAGCTTACTATCAGCTATGGAAAACCCAATCAAATATATGTCTACTGAAGATAAATACTTAATTAAGATCATTGATAAGACAGGTGGGATTGGAACAGTAGCAACTAGAGCTGATATCATTGAGAAACTGTTTAATAGCTTCTTGATTGAAAAAAAAGGTAAGGATATATACATTACATCCAAAGGTAAACAGCTTCTCGAGTTAGTACCTGAGGACTTAAAATCTCCTGCATTAACAGGAGCTTGGGAACAAAAATTGGAGCTCATAGCTAAAGGCTCACTGAACAAACATGCTTTTATTAGTGAGATCAAGAATTATACTGAAAAGATAGTAGATGAAATAAAATATAGTCAAGCTACGTTTAAACATAATAATTTGACAAAAAATAAATGTCCTGAGTGTGGGAAATACATGCTGGAGGTAAAAGGTAAGAAAGGTAAGATGCTTGTTTGCCAAGATAGAGAATGTGGATATAGAAAAGGTATTTCTAAAATTACAAATGCTCGATGTCCGAATTGTCATAAAAAGCTGGAACTTCGCGGTGAAGGAGAAGGACAAATTTTTATTTGTAGCTGCGGACATAGGGAGAAACTCACTGCATTTAATCAAAGAAAGAAAAAGCAAAACAACATAAGCTCCAAAAAAGAAGTATCTAAGTATCTTAAAGAGCAAAAAAAGAAGAATGATGAACCAATTAACTCTGCGCTTGCGGATGCTTTAGCTAAATTGAAACTTCAATAAATAATTTGATGAATTAAATGTGATAAATAAGCAAGCAATATATTCTATAAAAAGGATTGAAGATAATGAATTATGTTTACATTGTAGAGTGTAGCGATGGAACATTTTATACAGGATGGACAACAGATATTAATAGAAGGATTATTGAGCATAATGAAGGCAAAGGTGCTAAATACACACGTGGCAGGAATCCAATTATATTAAAGCATCTTGAAGAATATGATACAAAGCGGCAGGCTATGAAAAGAGAGTGTGAAATCAAGAAATTGTCAAGAGAACAGAAAATAGAATTGATTAATGCGTACAAAGACTAGGGTACAGCACCCTTAGTCTTTTGTTTTGATAGTAAACATTTAGAAATCTTGCTTTATTTTGATGGTTTCAAATGGTAAAATAGGAGTTGGGTATTAAAGACACAAGAAAAAACAAAGATTTGGAGAGGGTATATGTGCTTAATGACATAATAGGAGTTTTTTTATCAGTAGGTTTTGTGATTCTGATAATTGTAATATCAGAGATTTTAAAGAAAAAAGCTAATTACACTAATGAAGCTACAAGAAAATTTATCCACATTGGGGTGTCGCATTGGTGGATTTTAGCAATGGTTATAATAGATAAGATTCAATTTGCCATAATTCCTCCTATTCTCTTTATAATACTGAACTATTTTTCTTATAAGAAAGATTTAATCAAGAGTATGGAGAGGAATGAAGGTAAGTCTGATTTAGGAACAGTCTATTTTCCTATATCACTATTGACTTTAATTTTAATAACATGGAGTGGCGGGTTCATTTCACAAGATATTAAATATCTTGGGGCTATAGGAATATTGATAATGGGATACGGTGATGGTTTCGCAGCAATTATAGGAAAAAAATTTGGAGAGAGAAGATATAAAGTGATTAACAATAGTAAGACTATTGAAGGTTCAATAGCTATGCTAATCTTTTCTTTTTTTGTTACATTAGTGCTGTTAGTTTCTTTTAATGGGCTTAGCATAATAAATATACAAATTAGCTTGATCATAGGAGTAGCAGCAACTTTATTAGAGGCATTTACCCCTTATGGACTAGACAATCTATCTGTACCTATATTAAGTACTTTAATTTCATATTATTTATTATTTACAATAAAGGACAGCAGCACTTTAGATTTTTATTATAGAGGAGCACTAGGACTTATTTTTAGCAGTATTATAGCTTATGTGGCTTACCAAAAGAAATCCTTAACATTAAGTGGGTCTATTGGAGCCATAGTTATGGGAGTCTTAATATTTGCTTCTGGAGGACTTTATAGCTCTGTACTTATGATTTTATTTTTTGTATCTTCAAGCATATTAAGTCACTTTAAAAAAAGCAAAAAGTCAGTTGTTTCAAAACAGTTTGATAAAACTGGTAACAGAGATATTTTCCAAGTGTTTGCAAACGGTGGAGTAGGATTAATCTATTCTTTAATATATTTTTATACTGACAACAGCATTTTTTTAATACTCATAGGAATAGCTTTTGCTGCTGCTAATGCGGATACATGGGCAACTGAGCTAGGTGTATTAAACAATAGAAAGCCAATTTCACTTAGAACATTTAGACGAGTTGATAAGGGAACTTCTGGAGCTATAAGTGGCTTAGGCACCTTAGCAGCTTTATTAGGCTCAACACTCATAGGTTTTGTTTCTGTGATAGCATTAGTATTAAGCAGAGTGAAGATAGCAGACTATAGTCTTATGGATATGTTTTTGTTCATTACTCTTGGTGGATTCCTTGGAGGAATGATAGATTCAATGCTAGGCGCCACTATTCAAGGCATATATTATTCAGAAGATGAAGGTAAAGAAACAGAGAAAGCAGAGCTTAATGGTAAACCTA
The DNA here is from genome assembly GCF_050433385.1 of Brassicibacter mesophilus. Classification (NCBI taxonomy): domain Bacteria; kingdom Bacillati; phylum Bacillota; class Tissierellia; order Tissierellales; family Thermohalobacteraceae; genus Brassicibacter; species Brassicibacter mesophilus. The sequence goes on along the minus strand of NZ_JBNPXI010000029.1, from coordinate 40,172 downwards.
CTACACTTATTAGAGGATATACTATATTTAATAATGATATAATAAACTTTTTAAGTATAGCAACTGCGGCACTAGTATTCTTATTGATAATTAAATAGAAAAAACAATTGAAAGCAAAATACTTAAGTATTCAGCAGTAACCTTTTATCTCCCTCAGTGCATAGTTTATACTAGGCAGAATTATGAATATCGGTAATAAATGGCAATTCTTTCTAAATAATCGGAGAGGGTGGTAAAATGGATATGAATAAAGTCGTTGATAATGATGAAATAGAAATAGAACAGCTTGATAAGAGAGTAGAAAAACAAGTAGATGATTTGAATACACAAACAACTCTTGGAGAATCATGTGAAATAGGTCCGCTAACTGAACTACAACGTCGAGAAGAGTCATTTATTATTCGAAAAGATGCGGCACTATTTCAAAAGAATCTGCCGCTACCAGGACATCCATGCAATGGAGATGAGGATTTATATGCTAATAAAATTGGGAACTACTCTAAGGCATTGCCTCATAATGAACTTGGTGAAGTTGATGTTAATGCATACAGATATTGGATTAAGGCTTTAACGACTGGTAACAATGATAGCTTTGAAGACATACCCTTAGGAGGAGTTACTAAGTTTGTTAACCCTCAAGCTGCATATGCATATGACTTAACAGGACCAGATTCTCATCATTTGAGCATGATTGCAGCACCAGCCTTTAATAGCGCTTGGATTGCCAGTGAGATGGCTGAAAACTATTGGCAGGCGCTTACTAGGGATGTACCTTTTACAGAGTATGACTCTAATTCACTTACAATTGCTGCTGCTTCAGATTTATCTAAATTTACTGATTTTCGTGGTCCTAAAGTTCATGGAGAGGTCACTACAGGTACGTTATTTCGTGGCAATACTCCTAGTGATATTAAAGGACCTTATATTTCTCAATTCCTATGGAAAGAAGTACCGTTTGGTGCAAAATCAGTTAGCCAACGATATCGTACTACAGAAGCTGGAGACGACCATATGACTGTGTATGATGAATGGCTAAATATTCAGAATGGAGGATATCCATCTGAAAACAATAAATTCGATTCAATATATCGTTATATTCGAAATGGACGTGACTTAGGCGAATGGGTTCACCGAGATTATACTTATCAAGGTGTCCTAGATGCATGTTTGATTTTGATGAGTTATGGACCAAAAGCGATTGCCGCAGAAAATCCATATCTATGTTCAAAAACTCAGTTGGGTTTTATTACCTTTGGAGCTGCTCATATTTTAGATTTGGTGACTCATGCTGCAAGAGTAGCGCTAGAAGCTGCATGGTTTCAAAAATTTTTGGTTCATAGAAGACTACGTCCTGAAGAATTTGGAGGACGTATCCAGAATAATTTAATAGGTGTTACTAGTTATCCTATTAACTCTGAATTACTTGATTCAAAGGCAGTTTCTAATGTTTATAGTATATATGGCTCATATTTGCTACCTATGGCTTATGCAGAGGGCTGCCCTACTCATACCGCATATCCAGCTGGTCATGCCTGTATTGTTGGAGCTGGAGTCACTATGTTAAAAGCATTTTTTGATGAGTCTTTTATAATTCCAAATCCAGTAATTGCTAGCTATGATGGTCAATGCTTACTTCCTTATTCAGATGAAACTTTGACTCTAGGAGGAGAATTGAACAAACTTGCTTCTAATATATCACTTGGTCGTGATTTTGCAGGAGTTCACTGGCGTTCAGATGGAGCTGAGGGACTAAAGCTAGGTGAAGCTGTTGCTATTGGTATTCTTCAAGATTATAGGAATACTTACAATGAAAAATTTAGTGGTTTTTCATTTACTAAATTTGATGGTACTACTATAATAATTTAATAAAAAACATCTACTGAAAATATAATAATTTTCAGTAGATGTTTTTATTTTTCATTATTATTTTCTTGCCGAATAAGCCATGCTAATTTGAGTAACCAATTGTCCTCGAATTTTTTCAAATCGAGTCCAGTATGTTTTTGAAATTTGTCAATCCGATACAATAAAGTATTTCTATGAATAAATATATTTTTTGCAGTATCCGTAAAATTAAGGTTATTCTTAAAAAAAGCTTCAATTGTTGCTTCCATCTCTTCATCTATTATATCGCTACCTTTTAAATCAAGAACATTATTTAAGATATCCTTTTTTAGTTCTGTACTCATGTCAGAGATGATTCTATATATAATCATCTTTTCATAATTAAATACATAATTGGATAGATTGTATTTTTTCTTTAAATCAAGGGTCTGAAGACAATTAATATATATGCTTTTCAAATTCTCTATTGATTCAATTATACCACCTATTGCAACTGTACATTCAATAAAAAGATCAGATAAAATATTCTCAGCTAGGTTATTACAGGCTTCTTCAATATTTTCATCATTGGATATTACTAGAAAGCTACCTTTATAATCTAATATTAATTGTAAATCTAATGAATGCATTATAATTTCATTAATTTCTTCTTTTTGCTCATAAGAGTAGTCTACTAATATTAGATAACAGCCTAACCAATTACTAAATTCTTCATGGAAGCTAAGCATCTCTTGCTTACTAATCCTATTGTCTAGTATGCTTTGTAATAACTTATTAGAAGTAGAGGCTTCTGTAAGAGATGCTTCTATCATATATAGTATTAATTGGGTTGTTTGATTTAAGTTATATTTATTGGACTGTATACAGACAAAAAATTCTTTTTGATTACTCTGAACTCTATAGATATTATACCCAAGATAATTTTTATCTATATTAGCAGCTAGTTCAGAAAATTGGATATTAAACTTAAAATTATGTGGAAAAACAACCTTTTCAGTATTAGATAAAACTACTATGTTTCTATTGATGATACTATATGTTTTAGATAATGTCTCTTGTAATTTCATTGTTTTCTACCTCTTTAAATTAATATTCATTACATTAAAAAATTGCTTTTTCAGTTTCTATATCAAACAAGTGTATATTGTTTCCGTCTGCTCTGAGCTCTACCTCATCACCAACTCTTTTATTTATCTTTGAATCAACTATTGCAACAACCTGTTTACCACATATAGTCATATAAAGATAAGTTTCAGAGCCCATCATTTCTGTAACTTCAATAGTAGCAGAAAACTTGGAATATTCATCAGTTAATGGAGTATCATTGACCTCTTTTATATGCTCAGGTCTTATACCAATATAAATTTCTTTATTAACATATCCTTTTTCTTTTAAAATAGATTGCTTAGTTTTAGGTAAATTAAACGTTTTGCCATCTGGTAACACAAGAACAACTTTATCATTATCAGATACAACTTTTCCTTCGAAAATGTTCATCTGTGGACTACCGATAAACTCAGCAACAAATTTATTTGCAGGATGTTCATAAGCATTTTGTGGACTGTCAATCTGTTGAACAAATCCATCTTTCATTATAACAATTCTAGTTCCCATAGTCATGGCTTCTGTTTGGTCATGAGTAACATAAACAAATGTAGTCTGGAGCTTATTGTGGAGTTTAGATATTTCAGTTCTCATCTGTACTCTTAATTTTGCATCTAAGTTTGAGAGAGGTTCATCCATTAAAAATACTTTTGGTTGACGTACTATAGCTCTACCTAATGCTACCCTTTGTCTTTGTCCGCCTGATAAAGCTTTAGGCTTACGATCTAACAGACTTTCAATATCTAGAATCCTTGCAGCTTCTCTAACTTTTTCATCAATTTCTGCTTTAGGCATTTTTCTCAATTTTAATCCAAAAGCCATGTTATCATAAACAGTCATATGAGGATATAATGCATAGTTTTGAAAAACCATTGCTATATCTCTATCTTTAGGAGCTACATCATTTACAAGCTTGTCTCCTATGTAAAGCTCACCATCAGATATTTCCTCAAGACCAGCTATCATTCTAAGTGTTGTAGTTTTTCCACATCCAGAAGGACCAACAAGTACAACAAACTCCTTGTCCTCTATATCCATATTAAAATCTTTAACTGCAACAACATTACCAGGATATACTTTTTTAATATTTTTCAATACAACTTTAGCCATATTATACACCCCTTATTTACTATTATATAATAAACTATAATTCAAATGGAGCAATGATTCAATTAGGAGAATAGATGAATATGATATGTGGTTTTTTATGATAGTTTACAAATAAGAATAAGTATGATATTTTAAAATTGTAACATATTAGAAATAATGGGAAATATACGATATAGAAACACGAGAATATTTTGTGGAAAAGAGGTGGCTAAATTGAGGAAAGTTCTTAGAAAATAAAGCAATAAATAAGTAATAAAGAAGAACAATACAATTAAAATTAAAAAATAAGGGAGGAATAGTTTTATGTTAGGAAAACTTAAGGTGAAAAAGAAATATTTAGTTTGTGCATTATTATTGGTGATTCTGATACCTAATTTTTCTATGGCAAGTGCTCAGTCAAAGGATATTGATATTTTAGAATTTATAGATAATCAAAGTAAAATTACTGTAAAAGGGGATGATGGAATTCATATATATCATCGCTCAATGGATGAGAATAACAATGTCATTTTTGTAGAAAATGAATTAAGAGCACGTATTTGTTGTCCTGATTATGAAATGGACTCCAAAACAGAGTCACGTATAATTACAGAATATGTATATGTAGAAAATCCATCAAGTCCAGGTGGAGGATCTTGGGTTCCAGTAAAGGTGAGAATAACTGTATGTTACTATTGTGGTGCTGAAAAAAGCCGACAGTATTTAGATTAACAGAGCAGTTAAAATGAAAATCGTAGCTTTGCATAATAATTCTATAGCAAGAGAGGGGATATATAGTGAAAAAAAGCTGGATATTTTTATGTGTTGGTTTAATAATTGGATTAGTAACAGGTGTAGTGATTGGCTCTGAGTTGTTTGGAACAGTGAAACAAGACGGAGAGAATTCTTACACTTTAAATAATATTGGTTCGTTTGAAACCATAGAAGAGTTTGAAGCAGTGTATCCTAATGTAGTAATCCCAGATACCTTAAGTAGATATAAACTAGATCAATTAATTGTTACAGAAGATCCAATTACTAATGCTAGTCAGAGTTTTATCAAAGAAGTGGAAAGTAAATTAGAATGGGAGCATGATTTATCCTTAATAGATTATTTGGGTATTAGTTATCAAAGTCAAAATGATGAAGCAATTAAGATCAATTACAAAGAAAAGTCAAAATCATTTATACCACAAATAAAAGATTATGATTTAGATAAGACTCAAATAGGAGATATGACCTACTATATCTATCATGATGATACTAACATTCGATTCATCACATTTGAAAAAGAACTTTGGGGCAAAGAATATAATGTACTTGTGGAATTATTAAAGACAGAAACAGATGGTTCTGTAACTAAACAGTTTGAGTTATATCAAGACAAAGGTGATTTGATCGAGTTTTTGGAATCCCTTTCATTAAATAACTTGATAAAAGAGAGATAACTGTATAAGTTTAAAAGAAGTTAATGGAAAGACTTAAGCCATTAGCTTCTTTTTTTATTGGATTAAAAATAACTAATGAAGTTTATTGTACTTAATTGGAAAGGAAGTATATATAGGAAATCCAATTACTAACTTATTTTGTATATGTTATAATTAAATTAAAGCTATAAACAAGAAAAGGTGGGCTTATGAAGATAGATGAAAAACTACTAAAACAGATTACAGAAACAAAATACCTTACTGCTGAAAATGCTTGGAGATATAGAACCATATTGAGATATTTTTATTTTCAATATGGAAAGATGAGATATTGGATGTACAAAGAAGAAATATTTGAAGAATTAAAAAGAAGTGAATATTTTACAGATTACACAATGGACATGTGTAAACAAGATCTAGATGTATTAGTCGAATGGGGAAATCTAATGCCCGTGCAGGATACATCAAAGGCTGCAACTGTAGAAGAATTTAAGAACAAGCAATTTAGGTATCAGCTTTCAGAGTATAGTGTTGAAATAGAGCGTATGACAATAAAACTTGAAAATTTAAAGGTTGAAAGTGCATCATTAGAATCATCTCTACTAGAAAGATTACGTATCGAGCTTAAGAAATTCAAAGATATGGTTTATGAAGATGATAATGTAGCAGGTGCATGGTGGAATTCGTTAAATGAAGATTTTAAAAGACTTAATCAAAATTATCAAGATTATATCAGAGATTTATATAGCTTAAAGGCTGAAGAGCTTATGAAAACCAGAGAATTTTTGGTGTTTAAAGATAAGTTTATAGATTATTTAAGGAATTTTATAAAAGGCCTTCAACAGAACACTTATGCCATAGAAGCAGTATTGAAAGAAATAAGTGACGAAGAGGAGAAGGATGTATTAAAGAAGGTATTTGAATATGATAAATCAATTCCAAGGCTAGATACAGAAATAAATTTAGAAGCAATATGGGATAATATTGTAGGAAGATGGACAAACTTAAAAAGATGGTTTTTAGGAGAAGAAGGTAGAGGAAGTGAAGTTGCAAAGCTTTTTGATATTACTAATGAAATAATTAGGAAAATCACACGTTTTGCATTTCAGATAGCTGAGACAAGAAATAGTGCTGCTAATAGAAAAGAAGAATACAAAAAGCTTTGTGAGATATTTTTGAAATATGATGATATAGATGATGCTCATAAATTGTCCTCAGTTGCTTTTGGTATATTTAATACAAGACATATTAAAGGAAATATAGTAAGACAAACAGAGAGTATAAACAGTAGTGTATATGATGAAAAACCGCTTGAAGTCATTATAAAACCTAGAGTGAGGACCTATAGAGAAAAAAGAGAACGAAACTCTATTTTAGACAATACTGAAAGAAAGAAGAAAATGCTTGAAGAGGTAATACGAAAAAGAGAAGAAGAAAAAGCAATAATGGATAGCTATATTGAAGGAAATATAATAGATTTTGCAAAATTAGAGAGAATTGAATCTCATGTGAGGATAACGCTATTAAGATGGGTAAGTAAAGGTAACAATGCTCCTAATAGACAGGCAAAAACAGAAGATGGGAGAGTGTTTAAGGTGATATTGCCAGATGAAAATAAATACTGTGTATTGGACTGTGAAGATGGAAAACTTCATATGCCTGCATATATAATACAATTTGAATAGGAGATATTAATGTGAAAGAACTTGATATTTTACTTGAAAGATATTGGTTACTCAAAGATCAAGATAAAGAAATGTACTATCGATTAAGAGATGCTGTGTCAGAGATTCGTCCTTTTTTAACAGAAAAATTAGGATATCAAATAATAATAACTCCGCAGCTCATTAAGCTTGAAAAGCTTCCAGGTAAACTAGAAAGCTGGATGGGTATAGAGTCCTTTGATAATAAGATGGAATACTGCTTTTTATGCTTAATGTTGATGTTTTTAGAAGACAAAGGTAAAGAAGAGCAGTTTTTATTGTCAGAGATCACTGAATTTATAGAAGGTACTTTTCCAGGAGATGAGAAAATCGATTGGACATTATATAGACATAGAAGACATCTTATAAAGGTTTTAAGGTTTATAATCGATATAGGTATGGTCAAAGTAAATGATGGGGATGAACAAGGATTTGCAAATGCTCAAGATGTTGAGGTATTATATGAAAATACTGGTGTATCAATGTATTTTACAAGAAATTTTGTTGGGAATATATTAGGATATGAGAATATAGAAGACTTTGAAAATGATGAATGGATAGATATAGATAAAGATAGAGGAAGAATAAGAAGAAATAGAGTATATAGAAGGATAATCATGTCACCAGCTATATATAATGAAAGTGTAGATGATGCAGATTATTTATATATTAAAAATTATAGAAATATGATACAGAATGATATAGAAAAATATTTTCAGTCAGAATTTCACGTCCACAAAAATGGTGCATTTTTAGTATTAAGTGATGATAAAAACTATAAAAATGCATTCCCTGAATATAAGGCAATCAGCGACATAGTTCTTCAAATGAATAAGTTTATAGTAGAAAAAATAAAAGAAGATAGTCTAGATATAGCAGAGAATGATGTTATAACTATATCGAAACAATATTTTGAAAAACTAGTGAATAAGGTTAGAGAAAAAAATGTATTAGGCTGGAGTAAAGAGTATAGAGAAATGAAGATTGACAAGCTTTGCGATGAAATCATAAAGTACATGAAAAGCTTTAGTATGATTCAAATAGATGAAAATCTTAATGAGATCAAGATTATGCCTTTAGTAGGGAAAATTACAGGCAAATATCCAGCTGATTTTATAAATACTTCAGAAGAAGGTGTTGTATAGATGGAAAATTGCAGATGGGTGATGAATAGAGCAGGATTAGTAAACTTCTGGTATTACGACGAAGAAGAATTTCATTTTTCTGATGGTAAGCTTTTGTTGAGAGGATCTAATGGTTCTGGAAAATCTGTTACAATGCAAAGCTTTATACCTTTATTACTAGATGGAAATAAAAGCCCTGAGAGATTAGATCCATTTGGCTCAAGAGCTAGAAAGCTTGAAAATTATCTCTTAGGAGAAGAAGATTCTGGAAAAGATGAGAGCACTGGATATATATACTTAGAATTCAAAAAAGAAAAAAGTCAAAAATATCTTACTATAGGAATGGGATTGAATGCAAAAAGAGGTAAGGCACTAAGCTTTTGGGGATTTGTCATATCAGACGGAAGAAGAATAGGTAAAGATATATTTTTATATAAGAATATGGGTGAAAAAGTACCATTAAGCAAGAAGGAATTCAAGAATAGAATTGCTGACGGTGGAGAGATAAGTGAAAGTCAAAGTGAGTATATGGCTTTAGTTAATAAATATCTGTTTGGATTTGATGAAATAGAGGATTATGATGAGCTTATAAAGCTTTTAATTCAGCTTAGAACACCGAAGCTGTCAAAAGACTTTAGACCTACAGTAATATATGAGATAATGAATAATTCATTACAGCCACTTTCGGATGATGATTTAAGACCTATGTCAGAAGCTATAGAAAATATGGATAATATAAAAAACAGGCTAGAAGAATTGAAAATGAGCCAGAAAGCAGCAGAAAAAATTAAAAATTCATATGACCAATACAATAGATATGTACTTTTTGAAAAATCTAAGAATTTTATTAAATCACACGACATGTTAAGAAAGCTGATAAAAGATAAAGATGAATTACAACAGAAAAAAGAGATATATTCCAAAGAACACAATGATGAAGAAAAAAGAATTGTGGATTTAGAAATACAACAAAAAACATTAGAAGAGAAAAAAGCAGAACTAGAAAAACATGATAGCTACAGAATAAAAGAAGATATGGCTAGATTAGATGTTAATTTATTAGAACTTAGTAAGGACAAGGCTCAGAAACAAGACATGCTTGATAGAAAAAAAGACAAGGAAAGAGAACTCTATCTAGCAATAAAGGAACTTGAGCAGAAAGAATCCTATCAATCAAATTTAATAATTGAAAAATTAGATGAAATGAATGAATTAGCAGATGAGTTTAAGTTTCATGAGCAGTATTTTATGAAGGATGAATTATTAAAGGATATAAAAAAGGAATATGACTTTTCTTATGTAAATAATCAAATAAATGTATATAAAGATAAAATAGTAAAGGCTAAAAAAGCTTTAGATGAAGAACGTATAAAGAATAATGAATATGATCAAGCACTTTTAGAGCTTGAAAGAAGTAAAATATCAAGAGATGAGAGTAATAAAAATTTAGAGAGAGCTAAGCTACTATTTTCAGAAACAAAAGAAGAATTTATTGAAAAAATGTATAGCTGGGAAAAAGAAAACAAGGAACTTAAGGTTTCAAAAGAAACAAAAATAGAGGTATCAAGAAAAGTTAACATGTATGGTGACACAATTACTTATGATGACATAATTGGAGATATTAGAAATGAGTACAATGAATTTGAGGGCGTTTATAATAAACAGGTTCATAGGTTATCAATACAAAAAGAACAGTATCAACAACAGCAAAAAGAAAAAGAAGCAATGTTAAAAGAATGGAAGAATAAAAAGGATCCAGAGCCTATTAGAGAAACTAAGGTAATGCTAAATAGAGAAAGATTAGCTAAAGAAAACATACCATTTATACCTTTTTATATGGCTGTGGATTTTCAACAGCATTTGGCTGAAAGGGAAAGAGGTAGATTAGAAGAAGCCTTGATAGATATGGGAATATTAGATGCTCTTATTATACCTAATAAATATAAAAAAAGAGTATTTGAAATGGATAACGATATGGCTGATAAATACCTTTTCTCAACTCCTAAATATCTAATGCATGAATTATCACTTAAATTGAAAGCTGAGAAAATTAGTCTAGAAGGAATTAATGAAGAAGATGTTGAAAACGTATTAAAGAGTGTACTAATTGATCAGCAAGAAGAAGCAACATATTTAAATGAAAAAGGAGAATTTGGAATAGGGCTTATTAAAGGAAAGGTAAGTAATAGCTATATTCCTAAATTTATCGGAGCATCTGCAAGACAGAGGTTTAGAGAAGAGACAATACAAGCTATTTTAAAAGAAAAAGAAGAGATAGGAAATTTAATTTTAATAACAGAAGCAGAAATAAATATTATAAGTAAAAAGCTCGATGTTTTAAAAGAAGAATATTCATTATTTCCTGATAAAAAGGACTTAGAAGTAGCAATGTCACAACTAAAAGAAGCTGATTTCCATTATAACAACTGTTTAGAAGCTGTAGAGATTAAAGAACAAGAAGCAGAAAAAACCTATAAGACACTACAGGAAATTCGCCAAAAAGTGCATTCTCTGACATTTAATATAGAAATACCTGCTAATTTAGAATCATTCAAAGATGCTGAAGAAGATTCAAGTACCTATAAGGGATTGCTTAGTGAACTAGAGAAAGAACACTTGAGATTATTACAATACGTTCATAATAAGCAAACGTCTCTTATGAGGAAAGAAGAAATAGACAATGATATAGATGAGCTTAGTTATGATTTGACTAAAATAGATAGAAAAATAAAGCAGGATGAAGAGAAAAAGAAAAGTTTGTTAGAACAACTTCAGATTTCAGGCTTCGAAGAAATTGAAGATGAAATAAATAAGTGTATTGAGCTTTTAATGACATTGCCTCAAGAAATAAAATCTGCTTTAAAGAGAAGCGAGAGAGCAAAGGCAAGCTTTGATCAATCATGCGAGAAACTTGAAACTCTGAATAAAGATGTAGAATTTCAAGAAAAATTAAATGAAATTTATAAAGAAGGATTTAAAGAGGAATATATGCTAGAACATATATTCCAAAAGGATGAAGAACAGGACTTGTATAAAAGTGCAAAGAATATTTACAATGAATTAAAATCTACGGAAAAACAAGATAGGAATAAAGATGATTATATAAAAAACTTACAGGATAAATATCATGATAATCGTCAATATATGACTGAATACAGTTTGAGAATTGAATATATTTTTGTAAATGAAGTAGATGAAGAAAATGAGCAATTAGCTGATGTTATTTTGAATCAAAAAAGATTTGAAATAATGGGAAGAGTCAGAGGGAAATATGTTGGTTTTTATAATCTCATAGATTATATAGAAGAAGGTATTTTAGAAAATGAGAAGCTATTAAGAGATAGTGATAGACAATTGTTTGAGGATATTCTTGCTAAAAATATCAGTAAGAAAATCAGAGCAAAGATATACCATAGTGAAGAATGGGTTAAAAAAATGAACAGTTTGATGGAATCAATGAATACTTCAAGTGGATTGTCGTTTAGTTTAATCTGGAGAAATAAAACTGCTGAAACAGAAGAACAGCTAGATACTAAAGAGTTAGTAGAGTTGTTAAGAAAGGATGGGAATCTTCTAACTGAAAATGAAATAAATAAGCTATCGTCTCATTTTAGATCAAAAATATCTGAAGCAAGAAGAGAAACAGAAGAAAGTAATAAGAGTTTAACTTTCCATTCTATTATGAAGGAAGTATTAGATTATCGAAAGTGGTTTGAGTTTAGATTATTTTTTAAAAAGACTAATGAAAATAGAAGAGAAATGACTAATAATGCCTTTGATAAATTTAGTGGCGGAGAAAAGGCGATGGCTATGTATGTACCTCTGTTTTCTGCAGTGTATGCAAAATATGAAGGTGCAAGAAAAGATTGTCCACGTATTATTTCTTTAGATGAGGCATTTGCAGGAGTTGATGAAAACAATATACGAGATATGTTTAGATTATTAAATGAGCTAGAGCTTAATTTCATAATAAATTCACAGATATTGTGGGGGGATTATGACACAGTAAATTCACTTTCTATCTGTGAACTTGTAAGGCCTAATAATGCTGATTTTGTTACAGTATTAAGATATAAATGGAATGGAATAGTTAAAGAGCTAATAGTAAATGAAGGGGAATATTATGGAGAAAAAGAAGTTGCTGCAACAATGCAGTGAATACTTTAAAAATAATCAAGGGTTTAGTAGGATTATGGTAAAAATAAGAGATAGATATAAATCTTTAGGTAAAATTGGTGGAACTATAACTTTAGACAAACTAACTATAGCTGAAAAGGAAGCCTTAACAGGCTTCCTAAAAAATAACTATTATAAGGATTCCGTATGTATAAAAATAAAGAAGTTTGAAAATGCGTTAGAAGATACACCATTTGCAGGGATTAGTTTGATAGATGTATTAAATGAATATTTTGGTGAAGAAATTATTACTAGGCAAGATGAAAAAAGTATCTATGAAAAAGAAAAAGAAGATTTTTTTATTAATATTATGAATACAGTTAAAGATACTAAAGCATATGAATGGATTAAATACGTATTGGAAAGCAAGAAAAATGCTTACAATATTGTTTTACAACGATATGCTATAGATAGTGATAGTTTGAGTAATGATTTATACATAGTATTAGATGGTATAAATAATTTGCCATACTTTAAAGGAGAAAGAGAAAGATTAGCTTTATTTTCATCAAGAATAAGCAAAAACCCTCATACATTTGATGAGAACACAGAATGTGGAAGGCTATTAATATATGGTGTTGTTTATCTCTTATCAGAAAAATATCCCCAAAATGCAGAAGAAAGAGCAGAAATATTATACAGAGCTGGGATTATAAAAGATGAAATATCTAACTTTACTATATGTAGTGGGTTATTAGCATATACAGATGGAAAAATACACAAAGGATGGGAAGGCTTCTATGATGAAAACGAGCCAATTCAAATATCTCTATGGAATTTAAGTAGAATTGAAAAAGTTATCACTCCAAATGGTAAAATTTTTGTATTTGAAAACCCTACTGTTTTTAGTGAAGTATTGTATATAACAGCAAATGAAAAACCAGCATTGATGTGTACCTATGGTCAGGTTAAACTAGCTTCTTTAATTCTTTTAGATATGCTAGTAAAACAAAATACTAAGATATATTATTCTGGGGACTTTGACCCTGAAGGGTTAATAATAGCTGATAAGTTGAAAAATAGATACAATAAGAGTCTAATACTATGGAGATATAATCTAGATGATTATAAAAAAAGTGTTTCAGATAATAGAATTGATGATAATAGATTGAAGAAAATGGATAAACTTAACAATGAAAATCTAATTATTTTAAAAGAATGTATTATGAAACATAGAAGAGCTGGGTATCAGGAATTATTAATAGATGAGCTTATAAGAGATATAAAGGAAGTGTAAAAATAATAAAAGGAGTGATTGAATGAACAGTATTGAGAAAGCAAAGTTTATTGCAGATAGTATAGCTTCTGTAGTCAAAAAACAAGAACTTGATATACATTTTGAAGATAAAAATGAAGATTATGACGTTGATGAGTTTAACGACTTCAACGAAGGTGAATATATATAAAGCAAACTAAGGGGGAACTAGTATGACTGAAAATAATGGAAAGTATTTAACGATTGAAGAGATAGTTGCACTTCCTAGTCTAGAAAATGTATCCTTAAGTGATAATGGAGAAAATGTGGCATACGTTAAAAAATCTACGGATTGGGAGAATAATAAGTTTGTAAATCATGTGTGGATATACGAAAAAGAAGGCGATAAGCATTATCCCTTAACTACAGGTCAATGTGAAAGCTCACATCCTTTATGGTCTCCAGACTCAAAGCTTTTAGCATACCTTAGTCCAGTTGGAGAAAAAGAGAAAAAGAAAACACTTATTTTTTTAAAATCCTTTGATGAACACAATGGTGTTCAGATTACAACAGGGGGAGAAAGTGTAGAGAGCTTTAAATGGTCACCAGATGGTAGAGGGATTTACTATCTAGCAAAAGTACCTGAATCAAAGATAATAAAAAGACGTAAAGAGACATATGGTGACTTTAGATATGTTGATAGAGAATATAGATGTAACTGTCTGTATTATTTAGAGATAGAAAAAGGAATAGACAGTACAACCAAACAATATACTACACCGAAAGACTTGATAGATAACGAGCAAAAAAATGATGAGACAGTATGTCAGCTGACCGATGGAAAGAACTCTCATATTCAAGGATTTGATATTTCTACTGATGGTAAAAGTATTGTTTTTGCAGCTACTCCTACACCTGATATGAAGGATTATAATAATGTTGATTTATATATACTTGACACAGAGTCGAAAAATATAAACAAGTTAAATATTGATGCAATTATTGACAGTAATGTTGTGTTCTCTCCAGATGGTTTAAAGATATGCTATACAAGGTCTATTAATGAAAAAGAATATTATAAAAACAAAATAGATGATAGTAAATTAGCAGTTTATGATATTGAAAGTGGAAAAAGTACTTTTCTATTACCACAGCTTGACAGGAATGCAACACCAATTCGTTGGACAGATAGGGGAATTCTAGTTAATTGGCAGGATAAAACTAACTATTTAATTGGTATGATTTCTGAAAACGGAGAGTTTAATATACTAGATAATAAAGACGACTGTTTTATAATTAAATCTTATATATCAAAGGATGGTAAACACTTAGCCTTCATAAAAGCATCGTCCACAGAAAGATTTGAAGTTTATTTAGATGGTAAAAAGATAACTAATGAGAATGAAATTCATGGAGGAAGACTTTTAAGTAGAAAAGAGGTAATCTCTTGGCAGAGCAGTGATGGATTAGAAATAGAAGGGGTACTGTCTATGCCATATGATTATGATTCATCAAGGAAATATCCTTTATTAGTAGTAATCCACGGAGGACCTACATGGGCTTCTTTTCCAATACCTACATATGGGAAATTGTATCCTATTGAGCAACTCACTGAAAAAGGATTTTTAGTATTAGAGCCTAATTATAGAGGTAGCTCAGGATATGGTAATGATTTTCTAAAGGCTAACTATAGAAAGCTGGGAATAGGGGATTATGATGATGTAATTTCTGGTGTAGATATGCTTATAGGGGAGGGTTTGGCTGATAAAGATAATATAGGAGTAATGGGGTGGAGTCAAGGAGGATATATCTCTGCTTTCTGTACAACATATAGTGATAGATTTAAGGCAGTTTCGGTTGGAGCTGGAATTAGTAACTGGGTTACGTACTATGTAAATACAGATATTCATCCATTTACTAGAATGTATCTTGGAGATAATCCTTGGAATGACCCTGAAATATACGCAAAAACATCTCCAATGACTTATATAAAATCTGCATGCACGCCTACTTTGATTCAGCATGGTGAAAAAGATGCTAGAGTTCCAACTCCGAATGCATATGAATTATATCAGGGATTAAATGATATGGGAGTTGAGACTGAGCTAGTAATATTTAAAGGAATGGGTCATGTTCCTGATAAACCAGGATTCAATAGAGCTATTATGAAGCAAAATCTACTATGGTTTTGTCATTATATATTAGGAGAGAGTATTGATGAGTTGATAAAGTTGGATGACAAGTAAAGTAGTATGCTATAAATGAATCTAAAAGAAACCACCTAAAGGCTGCTTATATGTAGAAGCTATTAGCTGGTTTCTTTCATTTTGCTTCAAATTTATATAGCTACAAAGCAAGTAAACTATTTTCCTGTTTAAATTTTCTTTTATATATGATGTAAATGAGGACGGCATCGAAACCCCATTGTATTGCAGTAATTGTCCAAACATATGTCACTGGAGTTTTACGGATAAATATAAAATAATACATTAGAGGCAGTCTTATAAACCAATTAGAAATTACTGAAACAATAAAGGGACTCTTAGTGTCTCCAGAACCTTTTAGTGATCCTCCTATTATCATAGATACTCCCATCGGTATTTGTTCAATGGAGGCTATCATGAGACATATAGCTCCCAATCTTATTACCTCTACTTCACTCTCATTTATAAATAGATTAATTAAAAAATTAGGAAATAGTAAAAAGAGTAAAGAACAGATACCCATAATACCTGCACCTAGAACCAAACAAGTATTGGCATATTCTTTAGCTTTTTTGATATTTTTTTCTCCAATCTTGTGACCCACTAATGTAGTAGCAGCAACTGCGAATCCCCATCCAGGCATAAATGATAATGATTCAATCGTTGTGGTTATTTGATTCGCAGAAAAAGCTATGTTTCCTAAAGATACTATCATAAATGTATTAATCAATCTATTTATACTAAATGCACCTTCCTGTAAACTTGAAGGTATTGACAATTTGAGCATTTCTTTAAGTTCATTAATATTAAATTCCTTTATATATTTAACTCGAGGTTTAAGTTCAGATGATTTATATGTGAATGTAGCTATAAATAGAAAACCTAAAATATTAGCTGTAGTTGTTGCTATAGCAGCACCTTTAGTACCTAATTCAGGAAGACCAAAGTGTCCAAAAATCAATAACCAGTCTAAACTTATATTAACTAAGTTGACGATTATTGAAGCTACAAGTGGAGTTTTAGTATTACCGTAACCTCTCAAAACTCCATTTAGTGTAGAAGTAAGCATACTAAAAAATATTCCTATAGAGCAAATCTGCATATATTTTGAACCTATTGAAACTACTTCAGTATTAGCTTTTGTAAAAGTCAATATTTGCTTAGAAAAAGTAAAGAACACAAATGATAAAACTAAAGCTATAACAACTGTTACTAATGTACCTAATGTTGCATATTCTTCAGCTTGATGATATTCTTTTGCTCCAACTTTTCTAGCAACTAGAGAAGTAGTACCTATTGCTATTCCAACAGAAATTAATATATTTACACATGTATATATAATCTCTGAGCTTAAACCAACTGCAGTAACAGTAAGATTACCACCGTATTGGCCAACCATCATAGTATCGAAAACCCATATTAACATATATAATATCATTTCTCCAACAGCAGGTAGCGCTAATGATAGCACATTCCTTATGGTTTGTTTATTAATGACAAACACCTCACTTTACTAAAAAATAACGTATCAATAAGATTTTACATGAATTTCTTAAAAATTTCTACATGTTAATTATAAAGTGAGGATGGATAATTCATTATTTAGTAAGACAATGAAGTCTAGCTCTATAACGAGAAAGGTTGAACTCTTGCCATGAATATTGATTTTGCAAGTCTTTTTTTAGAACTATAAAATAATCTTCTACTTCTCTTCTAATTGATGAATTTTCTGTTTCTAATAGCCTGCTTATTTGAGGAACAGCATCGTAAGATAGTGTTGTTAGATAATAAAAATCAATTTTTCCTGTCTCAAAGTATCTATCAATATTATTTTTTGCGATCATTGAATCAATATTTAGATAGTTTAATCCTATATAAAATATTAAGAATGTAAATATATAAAATTTTGCTAAATTGAATTTTGGTTTTAGTATATATACTAGAGTAGCTCCTAACAAAACTGTTTCTAAGGATAAGAAAAAGTAAACAAATACTCTCAAGTATGTATATCCATAGTTCTGCGAATAAAGTCCCATTCTATAAAATGATGAATAGATCATTATATATGTGAATGTACCCATAAGTAAAAGAAGTCCATTAATACGTTTATTAGTTTTTGAATTCTTAAAATCTGTATACTTAAAGCTTAAAATAATGATAATAAAGTTCAGCATTGTCACTAAAAGAAGCTGAAAAAATCCTTGCCTAGCATATACAGCATAGGTAAAACCACCTGGTAAGTTGTTGGATCCGTTGTTAAATAAGTACGTAAATTGAATGAAGCAAAATATTAGATACACAATATTAATCATTACTAACACAGTAGTTAATATAGTTGAATCAAAAAAAATCTTTTCTTTAGACAGTGCTACATTTGGGCTGTTTGGTATATTCTGCTTAGAAGCAGGTAACTGATTATTTACAGCTTTTTTTTCTTCTTCCTTTTCTTTTTTTAGTATTTCAATAGGAGTAAATAAATAGTAAATACAACTATAGGAGTAAGTTGCTACAAATACTATAAGTAATAGTTGAGCAACAGTATTAATAAAATTCGCATTTCTTAAGACGTATGAAAGCTTCGTTGGAAGAAATGATATCATTTCACTAAAAACAATATCAGCAGAACTTAGTAAAGCTATTATAACAATTAGAATAGGAGCTGAAATCAATATACCGACAAATATCTTTTTCAATTGTGTATTGTGATTCTGTTTTTTTTCATATACTAGTTTTTTATATAAGTATGAATAAGGTTTTAAAAAGTAACTAAATGGACAGAAAATTGCTTTAATAATTTTAAGTAAAAAGCTAAATGTTTCAAAATTATAAGGTTCTTTTCCTATAAGCAACAAAGTCATTCCTAAAAAAAGAGTTACATTGCTTATGTGATTAAAAAAGTGAAAAAAACTATTGCTGCTGATAAAATACCTTATAGATAGTAGTACTATAGGTATTAAAAAATACCAACCCGAGTCTTTTTTTAGTTTATTGGTTTGCTTTAGAGTATTGACGAGGAGTAAAGTAATTAACATAACAAAAATAGGATATGAAATACCAGTTGTTTTGTTATAGAACAAAATTGTATATAATACACCTATTAGCAAACTATTTATGATTAACTTATTTTGTTTTAGCATATTTGCACCTCTTAATCTTTATCATTTTTATCTTCAACATATTCTAATATATCTCCAGGCTGACAATCTAGAGCCTTGCATATAGCCTCCAAGGTAGTGAATCGAACTGCTTTGGCTTTGTTATTTTTTAAAATAGATAAATTTGCATTAGTAATACCAAGTTTTTCTGCCAGCTCTGATAATCCAATTTTTCTCTTTGCCATCATAACATCCAAATTAACAACGATAGGCATTATTTCCCTCCTCTATATAGTAAGATCATTTTCTTCTTTGAATATCACTGCTTGTCGAAATACTTCAGCTAAAATTATAGAAAAGAATCCAGCTATAACAAAGACCATTAGGACGATAACTGTCATAAAAGAATTATAAAATATTATTTTAAAAATATATGCAAAGGATATTAAGAAAGCAGCTATTCCCATGCGCTTAAGACTCTTTACATTACCTAATACAAAAGGATCTTTTCTTTTTAGTGTATTAAATATTTTTCTAATTTCGTTAACAATGATTAAAGCCAATATCCCTGTAACGGATAAAAGAATAATGAGGAAATAGTAAATCTTCACGTTTGAGCCTTCATAGGTATGATTTAAATACCATTTTAATGAAATCGGTAAGCTTAATGTAATCATGATACCACCAATAAAAATTAGATCTAGAAGTCTCTTTACTATTGCTGACAATGATTTTTCACCTAAAATTTTCATATCATTTAACCTCCTTAATACCAGTCTTATAAATAATATACTACAAAGCATCATAATAATCAATAAATATTTATTGATAAACAATAAAAAAATATCGAGGAGGAATAAATTGAAATAAACAAAAGGACGCTCACAATGATGTGTAAGCTCTCTTTTGTTTAAGGTGCATAATACAATATATTATCTCAACTAGTTTTATTTCATAACCTTAGAGTGTGTTACACCATAAAAATATTCAAAATAAGTTTATAAATTATGTGTTACTTTTTAAAAAAAGCGGGTATTAATTACATTGGTTTGATATTAATATAAAATTAAGGGAGGATTTAAATATGAAAAAATTTGTATGCTTAGTTTGTGGATATGTACATGAAGGAGATGAGGCACCAGAACAATGTCCTCTATGTAAAGCTCCTAAAGAAAAATTTGTTGAGAAAACAGATGATAAATTACAGTGGGCTGATGAACATAGAATAGGTGTTGCTAAGGATATTGATACTGAAGTTTTAGAAGGGCTTAAGGCTAACTTTATGGGAGAATGTACAGAAGTAGGAATGTATCTTGCTATGAGCCGTCAAGCTGATAGAGAAGGATACCCAGAAATAGCTGAAGCATATAAAAGAATTGCTTTTGAAGAAGCTGATCATGCAGCAAAGTTTGCTGAACTATTAGGAGAAGTAGTAAATGCTGATACAGAGAAAAACCTACAATTAAGAGTAGATGCTGAGTTTGGTGCTTGCCAAGGTAAGAAAGATTTAGCTACAAGAGCAAAACAGCTTAACTACGATGCTATTCATGATACAGTGCATGAAATGTGTAAAGACGAAGCAAGACATGGTGCTGCATTCCAAGGATTACTTAAGAGATATTTTGGAAAATAAATAAATTATAATTATAAATGACATATAAATGCGTTGGTAAGATAATTATCTTGCCAACGCATTTTGTTTAATATTAATAATTGACTGTATGATATAGTATACATATTATCCGCAATGAAATAATAATACTTGAATATAATTTTATGTTATCCCTAGTAATTATATGGGTATAATAGGTATTGAAAGTATAAGAAAGTGGGGGAAGTTAGTGAACAATAAAAAACAAGTAGAAGAGATAGCAAAGTATTTTAAGAGCAATGAAAAAGAAGAAGAGAACTTTAATATAGGAGTTGAATTTGAACACTTTATAGTTGACAAGAACAGCTTAAAAACTATATCTTATTATGGAACTCATGGAGTAGAAGACACATTAAAAAAACTTCTCTCAACTGGATGGCAAGGGAAATATGAAGGAGATTATCTTTTAGGATTAAGTAAGGATGGTACGACTATAACTCTTGAGCCTGGAAGTCAATTAGAGCTTAGCATTAAACCATATAAAAATATTGAAGATATTAAAAAAGAGTATACAAGATTTTTAGATGAGATAGTCCCCATACTAGATGCTAAGAATCAAACCTTAATAGCAACAGGATATCAGCCTGAAAGTAAGATTTCAGATATAAAGATAATACCTAAGAAAAGATATGGATATATGTTTGAGTACTTTAAATCAAAGGGAAGATATGCGCATAACATGATGAAAGGTACTGCTTCAGTGCAACTATCTATAGACTACAAGTCAGAAGAAGACTATGCTAAGAAATTTAAAATAGCTAATGCACTTTCGCCAGTTATATATGCAATGTTTGATAACTCTCCTTTTTTTGAGGGTAATGAATCAAGTGAGCATTGCTTGAGAAATATTATCTGGGAGAACTGTGATAGTGATAGGTGCGGAATTGTAGATAAGACATTTGGTGGCTTATTTGGATATGAACAATATGCAGAATACATTTTAAATAAACCTCCTATATTTATTGATAATGGAGAATCAATTATATTTACTGATAAAAAGATATATAAAGAAATATTTAATCCGGAGGATTACTTACTAAAAGAGTTAGAGCATGTATTAACAATGGTTTTTCCAGATGTGAGAACTAAAAAATATATCGAAGTAAGGATGATGGATGCAGTACCATATCCACTGAATTTTGCTGCTATTGCATTGTGGAAAGGTATTTTATATGATCAAAGTAACTTAGACAAAGTCTATGAATACGTTAAAACTTTGAATATTGATGACATTAATGCAGCTAAAAAAGATATTGTTGAAAAAGGATTATATACTAATATAAAAGATAAATCAGTGTATGAAGTTGGTAAATGGCTTATAGCTATTTCAAAAGACAAGCTTAGTGACATAGAAAAAGAGTATTTAATGCCTTTAGAAGACATGATTAATAGTAGAAAAGTTCCTTCACAAATCACTAAACAGAGGCTTGAATTAGGTAAAAAAGAAGCGCTTAAGTGGTGTTTTATAAATAATAAACTTGATAGAGGTGATGAGCTGTGGATGCAATAAAACTCACTAACGAGTATATTGAAATAGTTAAAAATGATGATAATAACTTTCTTGAGGACTATAAAAAAACAGTAGAGAAGGTTGCGAACTCTAATGCAAAATATAAAGGAAAGCCAATTCCATTTTTATATCAACCAATGATTTTTACTAAGCAGGACATAGAAACATTTGAAAATATCGGACGAACTTTAATGTCAATAACAAATAAAGTAGTTGACAAATACAAGGAATCATCTGAGTTTAGATTGAAATTTGGGTATCCTAAACTTTTAGAAGAGCTTATACTAGTTGATCACGGGTATGATATTAACGTCCCTATTGGAAGATTTGATATCTTTTATGGAGGAGGAGAGGAGTTCAAGTTTTGTGAACTCAATACTGATGGATCATCAGCTATGAATGAAGATAATACAATTGCTAGAATACTTTTAGAGGCAGAGCCAGCAAAAAGGATGCAAAAAAAATATAGACTAAGTTATTTTGAGCTCATATATAAGTGGGTTGATGAAAGTATTGAAACTTTTAAGAGGTTTAATGATAAAATAGAAAAACCTAATGTGGCCATTGTAGATTTTGAAGAGAGTGGAACTCCAGCTGAATTTGAAGAATTTAAAAAGGCATATATTGAACGTGGATATAGAACAGAAATTGTAGATCCTAGAGAATTACGGTATGATGGTAGTGAATTGTTCTTTAATGACATGAAGATTGATTTGATCTATAGAAGAATTGTAACTAGAGAGCTTATAGAGCGAAGCGAAGAAATACAGGACTTAATAAATGCATATAGAGATAAAGCTGTTTGTGTAATTGGTCCAGTTAAATCACAGATAATGCATAATAAGATAATATTTAAGATTCTTCACGATGAAGATACACAAGAATTATTCACGGATGAAGAAAAGAAATATATTAAAGCTCATATCCCTTATACTAAAGAACTTAGTGGGAATAAGATAATATATGAAGAAGCATTAAACAACAAAGATAAATACATTATTAAGCCAGTAGATTTATATGCTTCTAAAGGCGTGTATGCTGGAAGAGACTTCACACAAAACCAGTGGAAAGAAAAACTAGATCAATGCTGGAATAATGACTATCTATTGCAGGAATTTTGCATACCATATACTAGAGACTTTATTGAGCTCGAAAAAGATGAGCTTAAAGTAAGTAAATTTGGGCATATAATAGGATTGTTTATGTATAACGAAAAACTAGCTGGATTATATACTAGAATAGGTAAAAATAGTATAATATCTGGGCTACATGGATACTATACTGTTCCAAATCTATTGGTAGAATAAGCAGAAAGTATCAGATTATATATCTATGTTGTATGTTGACTTAGCAAAGTATTATGATATAATAAGTTTAAAATATATACTTGGTGCTGGGGGTGCCGATAGGCTGAGAGAGGAAAGAATCCTTAACCCATTGAACCTGACGCGGTTAATACCGCCGTAGGGAAAGCAATATTCTAAGAATGATAGGGCTTATCCATGCTGGTAAGTCCTTTTTTGCCTGCAATTAGCCCCTCAGTGCCAAATTTTTTGGTGCTGTATTTTTTTGCGCACTATTAATAATTCATAAACGAATGGAGGAATATTATGGAATGGTCAACACAGATGGAAGCTGCAAAAAAAGGTATTGTAACTAAAGAATTACAGGCAGTAGCATTAGAGGAAAATATAAGAGTTGAGGATTTAATAAAACTTGTAGCAACTGGACAAGTCGTAATTCCTGCTAACAAAAACCACAAATCTCTAAAGCCAAAGGGTGTTGGAAAGGGATTAAAAACAAAAATTAATGTTAACCTTGGTATATCAAAAGATTGTATAAATTATGAAGATGAACTTGAAAAGGTAAAAGTGGCTATAGAAATGGGAGCAGAAGCAATTATGGACTTAAGTTCATATGGAGATACTAAAGATTTTAGACGTAAGCTTATAGAATTTTCGCCTGCAATGATAGGTACAGTTCCAATGTATGATGCTATAGGGTTTTTAGGAAAAGAACTGGCTGATATTACAGCTGATGAATTTTTTAAAGTAGTTGAAGCTCATGCTGAAGAAGGTGTAGATTTTCTTACTATTCATGTTGGCTTAAATAAAAGAGCAGTTGAGAGATTTAAAGTAAATCCAAGACTTACTAATATTGTTTCTCGTGGAGGTTCTTTATTATATGCTTGGATGGAAATTACAGGCAATGAAAATCCATTCTATGAGCATTATGATAGATTGTTAGAAATATGTAGAAAGCATGATGTTACAATAAGTTTAGGAGATGCATGTAGACCAGGGTCTATAGCAGACTCTACTGATGCTTCTCAAATTGAAGAGCTTATTACACTTGGGGAGCTAACAAAAATGGCATGGAATAAAGATGTACAGATCATTATCGAAGGACCAGGACATATGCCTATAAATGAAATAGAGGCTAATATGAAGCTACAGAAAAAGTTATGCCACGGTGCTCCTTTTTATGTTCTTGGGCCCATAGTAACAGATATAGCTCCTGGATATGACCATATAACTTCGGCTATTGGTGGAGCAATAGCTGCCTCTACAGGTGCAGATTTCTTATGTTATGTAACGCCAGCAGAACATCTAAGACTTCCAACGCTAGAAGATATGAAACAAGGAATTATTGCAGCAAAAATTGCAGCTCATGCAGCAGATATAGCTAAGGGCATTCCTGGAGCAGCAGATTGGGATAGAAAAATGAGTGAAGCAAGAGCTGCTCTTGATTGGAATGAAATGTTTAATCTGGCTTTAAATTCTGGAAAAGCAAAAGATTATAGAAAAAACTCATCACATGATGGAAGTACGTGTACTATGTGTGGAAAGATGTGTGCTGTAAAGAACATAAATAGTGTCATCTCTGGTAAAAAAGTGGATATCTAGAATACTTAATATAATATAATATAATATAAAAAACTCCTTCGTACATTTTAATTAATGAATAGAAGGAGTTTTTTTATATTGTTTAATACATTTGTCTGTTTTAATAGTATAAGGTATAATTATTGTTATAGCTTTATAATTGCAGCAATCTTATAGGAGGAATAGCAATGGATGTAGTTGAAAAGTTTATTAATCAGTATGTTAGAGAAATAGATTTTTATGAAAGAACCGCAAGAATTTGTGCACAGATATGTGAAAACGAGCTTGAAAAAGCTGGAATAAGAGCTATTGTAACATATAGAGTCAAAAGAGTAGACCGCCTAAAAGATAAGCTTATCAAAAGAAGTCAAAGTAAAAAGTATGAATGCGTAGATGACATATATTCAGATATAGTAGATTTAGCTGGCGTAAGGATAGCTTTATATTTCCCAAGTGATAAGGAAAAGATAGAAAGGTTTATAAAGTCAAAGTTTAAAGTTAAAGAAATAAAAAAATTTCCACAAAACAGTGGGAATAAAATATCTGAGGGTAATTCATTTGGTCCTAAATATCAAAAAATGTTTTCTGGATACCATGCGACTCATTACAGGATCAATCTAAAGGCTACTCAAATTGAACAAGATGAAGCAAAATATTGTCAAGCTAATGTTGAAATACAAGTAGCATCTGTTCTAATGCATGCGTGGTCTGAAGTTGAACATGACCTCGTATATAAACCTTTAAATGGAGAACTTTCCATAGATGAATATGAAATATTAGATGAATTAAATGGATTGATACTAGCTGGAGAATTAGGCTTAAAGAGACTATATAAAGCAGTAAAAGAAAGAGTGACTCAAAATGAAGTTGCATTTAGCAGTCACTATGAACTAGCTTCCTTTATTTATGGCAGGATATCTTCTAAAAACCAAATAAATGATATTGAAGATATAGTAATGGGTAGAGCAGATTTACTTTTCAAATTTTTAAAAAGTGCAGGTTTAAATACACCTAAAGCAATAGATAAGCATATTGATAATATTGATATTTCATGTGAAAGTAATACAGTTGTTGAACAGATAATTGATAAGATGATTGAAAATGATATGACTCTTTATAAAAAGTTTGTAAAAGCTAAAAGCGAACTAAATAGAAATCCTTATAGTAATTCTGATGAAGATGAGTCTATAATTCAAAGCAGAAAAGCTTTGTTTTATTTTGTTGATAAGTGGTCGGATCTTCAGATAGTAATGAGGAAGCTTATTGAGAAATTTCATCCCGAGTTTAAAAATGAAAAATATCTTATTTCAGTAGAGAATATTCAGAAGCTTTTAGGAGAAGAATTTAGTAGCAGTACATTTCGTAGCATAAAGAAGATAAATACAGAGCTAATTCATAAATCAGGTGTACCTTCAGATGAAGTATTAGTTGAAACAGGTAAGAAAATTGACAAATTGATAAATAAACTGCTTAACAAGTTTGATGAAGAAGAGAGAACAGCTATTGAGCAGAAAATTAATGAAATTGAGATTAAAGTTGAGTAATGTTGTGCTATACTGTAATAAAATAATTCTTATTCTGATATATAGAAAGTGGAGATGGTATATATGAAAATGTGTTCAGTATGTAAAAAGAACATAGCAGTTATTCTTACTTCCAAAATTGAAAATGGAAAGACTGAAATGGTAGGATTATGTATGGAATGTGCCAAAAAAATGGGACTTCCAGTTATAAATCAATTAATGCAGCAGATGGATATTAAACCTGAGGAATTTGAAAACTTAAATGAGCAGATGAGTAATTTAATAGAAGACATGGATATGGATAACTTAGATTCAGAAAATCCATTTATGAGCATGTTTAAAAATAACTTTTCTAATATTGAAGGCGATTCAGACAATGAAATTAAATTCAAAGAGAACGACGTTTCTTTGGATAATCAAAGCAATGATAAAGATTCTGAAGTAAAGACTGATAAAAAATGGCTTAAAAAGAAGAAGAAAAAATATCTAGATACGTATGGTACAAATCTAACAGAAAAAGCTAAAAATAATCAGGTAGATAGAATAATTGGAAGAAATCGAGAAATAGATAGGGTAATACAGATACTTAACAGACGAACAAAAAACAACCCTATATTGATAGGTGAACCTGGAGTAGGTAAAACAGCTATTGCAGAAGGCTTGGCAGTTCGTATAGCTGATAAACAGGTTCCATCTAAGTTATTTAATGCAGAAGTATACCTTCTTGATTTAACTTCTATTGTAGCAGGTACACAGTTTAGAGGTCAGTTTGAAGGCCGAATGAAATCTATCATTAATGAGGCTAATGAGTGTGGGAATATAATTCTAGTCATAGATGAGGTTCATAACATTATGGGTGCAGGTGAGGTACATGGTGGAGCTATGAATGCAGCAAACATATTAAAACCAGCTCTTGCGAAAGGAGAAATTCAAGTTATAGGTGCTACTACACTTGAAGAGTATAGAAAGCATATTGAGAAGGACACAGCACTTGAGAGAAGATTCCAACCTGTGTTAGTTGAGGAACCTACAATAATGGAGTCAGTAGAGATTATTCAAGGTATAAAGGATTACTATGAAGATTATCATAAGGTAAAGATATCTGACGATGTAATTGAAGAGTCAGTAAAAATGTCACAAAGATATATTACTGACAGATTTTTACCAGACAAGGCTATAGATGTAATTGATGAAGCAGGATCAAGAGCCAATCTGAAAAATCAAGGACTTGTAGAATTGGAAGCATTAAAAGAGGATTTAAAGAAAATCCAAGATTTAAAAGAAGAAGCTGCATCAACTGATAATTATGAAAAAGCTGCAGAATATAAAATAGAAGAGCTTAGAATTGAAGGAAAAATAAAAGAAATAGAAGAGAAATGCAATGAAGTTGAAATAACAATTGATGATATTGCATACGTTATTGAAGCATGGACTAAAATTCCTGTTCAAAAAATTACTGAACAGGAAGCCGAGAAGCTGCTGGATTTAGAAAACAGGCTTCATAAAAGAGTAATAGGGCAGCATGAAGCTGTTTCTTCATTATCGAGAGCTATACGTCGAAATCGTTCTGGGTTCAAGAAGAAGAAAAAGCCAGCATCTTTCATATTTGTAGGGCCTACTGGTGTAGGAAAGACAGAGCTTGTCAGATCTTTAGCATATGAGCTTTTTGGTACTGAAGAAGCTATGATTCGAGTTGATATGTCTGAATATATGGAAAAGCATACGGTATCTAAGTTAATAGGTGCTCCTCCAGGATATGTAGGCTATGACCAAGGAGGACAATTGACAGAGAAAGTAAGAAGAAAACCGTATTCAGTTATTCTATTGGATGAGATAGAAAAGGCTCACCCGGATGTATTTAATATGCTGCTACAGATTCTTGAAGACGGTAGACTAACAGATAGCCAGGGAAGAACTGTATTTTTTGAGAATACAGTAATTGTAATGACTTCAAATGCAGGAACAAACATAAAATCTAATGGGATAGGATTTGTTAGAGATGAATACAATGCATTAGAAAGCAAAGTAAAGGATGTATTGAAGCAAACCTTCAGACCGGAGTTTTTAAACAGAATAGATGAGATTGTTGTGTTTACACATCTTAAAAAGGAAGAGCTTAGCAAGATAGTTGACTTGATGCTTAAAGAAATTGTTGACGAAGTAAAAGAAAAGAAGATGTCTATACAGATTTCTGATGAAGTAAAAGAGCTTATCCTAGAGAAGGGCTACGACCACCAATATGGTGCACGTCCACTAAGACGTACTATACAGAAGTATATTGAGGATGAGATAGCAGAACAGTATTTAAAAAACAAGCTTATTGAAGGAAAACAGATTTCTGTAGTTTTAAAAGATGGAAAAGTAGTAATAGAGTAGAAGAATGAAAAAGGAATCCAAAGATTTGGATTCCTTTTTTTCATTTATTATAAAGATATTATGAACCTGTAGATTTATAATGTTTTACACCAAAATTCCATATTAGAACACAAGGAATTATAAACATTATGCCAAATAGGGGAGTAATCATGTATACGAACTTATTTCCTTCGACTTTATCTAGAATAAACATAAGAGGCAAATAGTTTACTGTACCGAAAGGTATTACAAATGTAAACAATTTTCTTACCCATTCTTTATATATGCTTAATGGGTATTGAGATATTTCTCTTCCACCATCCGTAAATATATTTATTACTTCCAAGCCTTCAATGGTCCAAAAGCATAAGGTAGCACCAAGCATATATATACCTGCAAAAATAAATACTCCACTAATTATCATTAATATTAAAGTTATTACTTTGTATATGTTCCACTCTATATTGATGTTAGTCAACGAAAAAATCAATACAACAATACTTTGCATAAATCGTCCTATTCTTGTAAATTCAAACTTGGAACCTAGAACTTGAAGTACTGTTCTACGTGGTCTAACTAAAATCCTATCAAAGTCTCCGTTAATGATAATAGATGAAAAGGAATCAAATCCTCTTGCAAAGCATTCGCTTAATGAAAAGGCGATATGTATAACGGAGTAGCATAAAGCAACTTCGTATAAAGACCAGCCTCCTATATTTGGAAATCTTTGAAATAAGAGGAATGTAGATACAAAAACTAAAAAAGGTACAAAAAATTGTCCAATGGAAAGCAAAATAAAAGAGGTCCTATATTCCATCTGACTTTTAAAAAGTATAGACATATATCTAAGGTATAGCTTCATGAGTTACCCTCCTTGAACTACTATTCTTTTTAAAGCCTTACTCATCCATAACTTACCTAGAGCAATTAAAATCAATATCCAAAGAATTTGAACTACAATGCTAATTATGCCTTCTTTTATTCCTATATTTCCAGCATATATTCTAAATGGCAAGTCAGAGGCATATCTGAAAGGCAGTAAGTAAACTATATTTTTTAAAGCGTGTGGCATTAGTGGTACTGGAATTATAAGACCAGAAAAAAATTCTCCGAACACACCAAAAACTAATAATGACCCTGTTGGAGACATAGTATAGAAAACGGATATATATATTAACATAGAAATTGCTACTATTAAAATTAGACCTAATATTAGTGCAATGAAAAATAGTATAAATGATAAAATGCTAGGTGGCAAAGAAAATTTATATGGATAGGGCAATAATGATGCTACGATCAATATAGGGAAGCATCGAAGTAAAGCTCCTGATAGCCTCTGAGCTATAAGCTTTGCATACCAAAAGTTGTATAAATCAGTAGGACGGCACAACTCATAGGCTATGTTACCGCTGGTTATATGATTAAAAAGCTCATTATCTCTGAACCATAGCATTATTAGTACTAAAAAGCTTTGCTGTAACCATAATACTTGTATTAGTTCTCTAAAGGATATAGGCTGAGTAGCTGAAGTGCTGCTATAAAATGCTTCAAAAATCATTATATACATAAATCCCCAAAAGAACTGAGTTGAAACTCCAGCTAAAGCTGCCATTCTATACTGCAGTCCTTTAAGCAATCTCATTTTGAATAAAGAGTAATAAGCTTTCATATCTGATACTCCTTGTATAGGGCTACAATGATCTCTTCAATTGGACGACTATCAACAGAAACATCAACAATATCTAATTTTTTTGATAGCAAGCCTATAACCTCTGACACCTTTATTTTCTCGAGATCTACAGATAAGGTTAGTCTTTCTTTAGATTTGAATAAAAGAGTAGTACCTTCAACATTTATATCTTCATTGTTTTCTGTAAAATCTACGGTTAAGGTTTTATGAGTGACAAACCTATTTTTCAATTCTGATAGAGTACCATCTAGCAAGAGTTTTCCTTTTCCAATGAGTATAATTCTTTCAGCTAATGCTTCAATATCACTCATATCATGGGTAGTTAATATAACAGTAATCTTTTTTTCTTTATTTATTGTTTTTATAAAATTTCTGACTGCTATTTTTGAAACTGCATCAAGACCTATAGTGGGTTCATCTAAGAATAATATCTTTGGATTATGAAGTAAGGAAGCACCAATCTCGCATCTCATCCTTTGGCCGAGACTTAATTGACGGACTGGAGTTGAAAGTAAAGTGGATAAATCTAAAGTGTTTGTTAGTAGTTCGAGATTATCTTTAAAATCATTGTGAGAAATTTTGTAAATATCTTTTAGTAAATTGTACGAATCAATTACAGGCACGTCCCACCAGAGCTGAGAACGCTGACCAAAGACTACACCAATATTTTTTACATGATTCACTCTGTTTTTCCATGGAGTATTTCCAAGGATATTACATTTACCGCTATCAGGTACTAAAATACCACTAATAATTTTGATGGTAGTAGATTTTCCAGCACCATTAGGACCAATGTAGCCAACGATTTCACCTTCATCGATTTTAAAGGAAATGTCGTCTAAGGCTTGAATAGTAGAATACTGAGGATTGAACAAGGATTTCACTGCCGCGTTAATACCAGATCCTCTTTTTACAACTTTAAAGCTTTTGCATAAAGCTTCAACTTCAATCATTGTATCCCTCCTTTTTAGAGATATGTATGTTTCAAAGTGTAAATCTAAAGACTAATATAGAGAAGAATCATCATTATATATCTACTTAAAATAGATGTCAATAAAAAAATACTATAATAACAAAAACTCCTCTCTGTTTATTATTAGTTATCTATTCTTAACAGAAAGGAGTTTATTAATATACTACTTTAATTTAAGGTACATGTTATACCACTCGGATCCACCGTGTTCAGATTCAGACACGCCTTCATTAACATATCCAAATTGTTGATAATATTCTATTAGATGCTTCTTACAAGTAAGTAATATATACTTTCTACCATCCTTTTTCGCTGCTGCAATGAAATACTCCATCAATTCTTTAGCATATCCTTTTCTTTGAAAATCAGGATGGACATCAAGTCCAAAGATTGCGATATTATCTCCACTAGGTATATGCAGACTCATATCTTTAAAGAATTCATCTTTAATATGTTTTTCATTTGTTACTGCACCGTTAATAAAACCTATGATTTCATTATTTAGCTCAGCTACAAAAAAACCTTCTGGAAAAACCGAAATTCTTTCCTTAAACACATTTTTTGGAGCTGCTTCAGCAGCTGGAAAGCATACTGCCTCTATTTGTGCCACACGATCTAAATCTTCTGGTAAAACATCTCTTATTTTTAATGAACTCAATTAAACCGCCTCCTTTTAAACTATTATACATTAATAAAGATTATATTTCTTTATTATACTTAGGATTAAATTCAATTTGCCCACTAGTCTTACAGTGAAGTTTCCTTTAATAATGCATTTTTGTTTCTTTCCTGAACAGTCCTAATAGACCATTCGTTTTCAAATAGTAATACTGGTTCTTTATCTTCATTTTCAACCAACATTGTATCCATTGTAATAGAAAAAGTATGTGGATCAAAATTATCCATTTTTACCCATCGAATATAGCGATAAGGAAGTTTTTCGCTAGTAATTTCAACACCATACTCATTTTTTAATCGGTATTCTAATACTTCGAATTGAAGGACTCCTACTACACCAACTATTAATTCTTCTATACCTATATTTGGCCGTTTGTAAACTTGTATAGTACCTTCTTCTGCTAGCTGAGTGATACCTTTTAAGAATTGCTTTCGTTTTAGAGAATTTTTCGTAGATATTTTGGCAAAATGTTCAGGAGCAAATTGAGGGATATCTTTATATTGTAGCTGCGACTGATCTTCGCATAAGGTATCACCAATATTAAAGATTCCAGGATCATGGATCCCGATAATATCTCCTGGATAGGCTGTATCTACTATAACACGATCTTGTGCTAAAAACTGTTGAGGTTGTGTTAATCTTACCTTTTTATTTCTTTGTACATGGTTTACAGTCATGCCCTTTTCAAATTTTCCAGAACAAATTCTTAGAAAAGCGATTCTATCTCTATGGGCTGGGTTCATGTTTGCTTGAATCTTAAAAATAAAGCCAGAAAAATTACTTGATTCAGGATTTATGTTTCCTAGATTGCTTTCACGAGATTTTGGAGGAGTAGTGATGTTTAAAAAGGATTCTAAAAAGGGTTCTACACCAAAGTTTGTTAGGGCGCTTCCAAAAAATACAGGTGTTAACTCCCCATTTAATATTTGTTCCAGATTAAAATTATCTCCTGCAATATCTAGTAATTCGAGATCGTTTATGAGCTGTTCCTGAAGGTCATCTCCTAATAAATGACTGAATTTTTCATCTGAGATATCTCCTGTTGTTGACTTAGCAATTGATTGACCATGATTACCATCATTAAAAAGCTCAACTTGTTTCTTATGACGATTATAAACTCCTTTAAAGTTTTTACCTCCGCCAATCGGCCAATTCACAGGGTAAGAATGAATACCTAAAACTTTCTCAATATCTTCTAGAAGCTCGAAGGGATCTCTTCCTTGACGATCCATTTTATTGATAAAAGTGAAAATTGGGATACCTCTCATTTTACATACTTGAAATAGTTTTTTTGTCTGGTCTTCAACACCTTTTGAGCAATCAATAACCATAACAGCACTATCTGCTGCCATTAGAGTTCTATAGGTATCTTCACTGAAATCCTGGTGACCAGGTGTATCAAGAATATTAATACAAAAGTTATTATATTCAAATTGAAGCACACTTGAGGTAACAGAG
Organism: Brassicibacter mesophilus; assembly: GCF_050433385.1. Taxonomy (NCBI): domain Bacteria; kingdom Bacillati; phylum Bacillota; class Tissierellia; order Tissierellales; family Thermohalobacteraceae; genus Brassicibacter; species Brassicibacter mesophilus. The sequence goes on along the minus strand of NZ_JBNPXI010000029.1, from coordinate 6,486 downwards.
ATACCTCTTTGTTTTTCTATCTCCATCCAGTCAGATACTGCATGTTTATTGGATTTTCTTGATTTAACTGATCCTGCTGAACGAATTGCGCCTCCATATAATAGAAATTTTTCTGTTAGCGTGGTTTTTCCAGCATCGGGGTGGGAAATAATTGCGAAAGTTCTTCTTCTTCGTACTTCTTTAATAAAGCTTAAATTTTCTTGTGACATATTTTATCTTCCTTTATCTGAATTATTTAAAATAAGAACAAATATATAAAAATATAACCTTTTTGATGTTATACTTTTATTATTTAACTGTCAATTATTTTTTATAGTTAAAGTGCAACTAATATTAAAACAAAACCAAAATATGATAAAATTAAGTTAAGCATATAGTAAATTAAGGGAAAGGATAAATATTAAGGATGATATGTTATACAACATACAAAATCATGTAATGAATGCTAATTAGATAATTCTTAAAGGGGGAAGTTAATTATAAATGCAAGAAATAATGTAGATAGATTTAGTGGGTTTACTGATTGCTATGACAAATATAGACCAGTACCACCTCATATAATTATTGAAATTTTAATGAATTATCTAGGGAGGAGACCATTTTTAGTTGTAGATTTAGGATGTGGAACAGATGTGGAACAGGCATATCATCATTTATATGGAAGGATTACTCAGATAAGGTCATAGGTATTGATCCTAATATAGATATGCTTAGTAAAGCAAAAGAAAAATGTGATGAAAGTGATGTAAGTAATATATTTTTTCAGTTTGGATTTGGTAATGAAACAAATCTTGAACCAAACTGTGCTGATATTATAACATGCTCATCTGCGTTTCAATGGATGGAGCCTCAAAGCACGATCAAGGAAATATCACGAGTGCTAATAGATGCTGGTGTTTTTGCAATGTACAACCATGACCAACCGCCAACAACTGATTGGGTAATAGAAAAAGCCTACAGGAGCTTATTTCAAAACATTTATAGAATTTTAGATAATACTCGTGAGGATGAAGGCAGAGTTAAACTCTGGACAATTAATGAATATCTAGATACCATGAAAAAAAGTAATGAATTTTGATTCATAAAAGAAATACTAGTTCATAAAAAAGTAAAATTGGACGCAGAAGGCTTTATTGGATTTGCGTATAGTCAAGGAGCTTTACGAGATGTATTAAAGAAAAATATTCCGACAGTAAACGAAGAAATAAGCAGGTTTACAGATATAGTTAAGAAAAGAATAGGAGATAGAGTTTTAGATGCTATATATAGTTATAGAATGCGGCTAGGTATTAAATAAAAAGATAAGAGATATTCAATTAATTAATTCAATATCTCTTTAGCATTTTAATTGAATTATCATCTAAAAAAACATGTCTACTATTATAAAATTACCCTCTCTCAGTATTTTAAATAAGTGTCATGGATATATTTAATTTTACTTCATACCATTAAATGGTATAATGAAAATAAATATAAATTTTAGTGGTGATAAAATGAGAATAGGAGAATTTGCGGATTTTAATAATGTTAGTAAGGATGCAATTAGGCATTATATGGATTTAGGATTAATCATACCTGAAAAGCATGGAGGGCAGTATTATTTTGATGATATATGTCAGGAAAGTCTAGAAGAGATAAAAAATTTGAAGAATATGGGATTTACATTAAATGAAATAAAGACAATATTCTTGTTTAGACTTCTTGGGAATCTCACCTATTATCAAGAGGACGAATATTACAGAACACTTTTTATAGACAAATTTGAAAATATATCAAAGCAGATAGAAAATCTGATTACAATAAAGGACAGGCTTAAGGAGAAGATAGAGGAGTTATCACAAAATGAGAGTGCTAAGAAATTTACACTTGGTTTAGATATTAGTGCCTTAAATATCTTAAAATGTTTAAAATGTAACGGGCAGCTATTTATTCAAGATGGAATTATAAATGATAATCAAATCGTTGATGGAAAATTAAAATGTAATTGTGGAGAAGAGTATGCTATTGAGTCAGGAATTATTAAGGCTAATAGTTATTACCGACAAGCTCAATTCAGCTTTGAAGATGACTACATTAGTCAGTATATAAATGCAGTTGATTATAATTATCTGGATAATATATATAAAGGAATAGATTGGTTACGAAAAAAAATAGATTTAAGTAGTTTTAAGAAGAAAGTGGTTTTGGAGCTAGGCTCTGGAATTGGTTTTTGTCTCAGAAACATTTTCAATGAACTTCCAGATGACTGCATATATGTAGCGGTTGACCATGATATAAAAAGACATAAGTTTCTTAAGAATATGCTTGAAAGAGCAGAATCAAAGAAAAATATTATTTTTATATGTACAGATTTTTTACAAATTCCAATAGAAGACAAATCAGTAGATATTCTATTAGATTTTTCAGGTACTAGCAACTATAGTTTTGAGCATAGTGAATTTCTATTAGGACTAATTGACAAGTATATAAAGGATGATTCTTATTTAATAGGATCATACATCCTATTTAAAAATTTTGGATTAAACAGTTTAATAGAGGATAAGTATAGGAAAAGCTTTATTTTAAGTAATATAAAAGATGAGATTAAAGGACTTAAATATAAGACTATTGATGAAAGAGTCTCTGACTTCTTAGAAAAAGGTGGCGAGTTTGAGAATTATTTTGTAAAGGGTGAAAAAGTATATAACTATGTGTATTATGGGAAAAGATGGTGTTAACCCCACCTTTAGTATTTTCTATATAAAAAAATATTAAATTGCTATATTGCTATCGTGTAGACACTACTATTTACAATGAAATTAAGATAGGAGGGTTTACATGATAAAAAAAATATTAAGTATAATAAGACTAAGTGATAGTAAAGAGATTTCTAATTTAGTATTGTTTTCATTAGGCAAAGGTATATCTGTATTTGGATCATCCATACATACCTTTGCTATAGGATTATATGTGTTAAAGATTACTGAATCAGGACTAAGCTACGCAGCAAACTTATTTTTTGGATTAATTCCCGTGATTATATTTAATCCAATTGCAGGTGTTATGGCAGATAGGTTTGATAAAAAGAAAATAGTTATTATTATGGACTTGCTGAATGGACTTTTATTCATAATGCTATATTTTGTTACTTTAATAAGTAATTTGAGTATATTGATAATTTTTTTAAGCTCATTTCTTACCACTGTATTTACTACAATTTTTGGAATCAGTATTGATACAGCAAAGCCTAATATGGTATCAGAGGAGAAATTAATGAATATAAATTCAATTAGTAAAATAATTGATTCTGTAGCAATGATTATAGGACCAGTTATTGGCGGATTAATATATGTGCTTATGGATATAAATAGCTTTATACTAGTAAATGGATTATCATTTGTTTTCTCAGCTGCATTAGAAGTTTTTATTGATTTTAAATATAATTTTGAAGATATGAATACAGAACAAGCGAAGAAAGGACTTATTAAGGACATGAAGGAAGGCTTTAAATATATTATGGTAAGAAAAGATATCATGAAAATAATAAATATATTTATAACTTTAAATTTCTTCATTAGTTTTTCAGTTACAGTTCCTTTACCGTTTATTATTAACAATGTTTTAAAACTAACACCCAAAGAATTGGGGTTAATTCAAAGCTCTTTTCCTGTTGGAATGATTTTAGGTGCAATATTTGTAAAAAGAGTATTTGAGAAAATTTCCTATAATAAACTTTTAATCCTTGTGAGTATTTTACTGTCTACAAGCATGATTTCATTAGGAATTCCACTATTATTTTTGAGTTTAAGAATTAATAGTATATTTTATCTATTATACTATTCAATAATAATGATAGCTTTTGGTATTTTTATAGCATTCATTGATATTCCAATTTTATATTTACTCCAAAAGATAATCTGTGACGAATTTAGAGGAAGGGTTTTAAGCATAGGTATGAGTATTGGGAAAATTGTTGCACCTATAGCTTTAATCATATCTGGTCTTTTAATAAATATATTGCCTCCATATTTTTTACCAATGACTGGAGGTAGCTTATTACTTATTTTTAATATCATAATATTAAAGGGTAGTAAGATAGAGGATATAAGAGCAAATAAAAAATTGATTATAGGTGAAAAATTAGATTGAGGTTTTTGACTATAAATGTGAGGGTAAAGGGAGGAAACTGAAAATGAAAGCATTAATACTAAATGGTTCATTAAAAGAAGATGAAAGTTTGGAAGCAGTTAATAAAATTATTAAAGAAATATTGTGTGAGAAAGATTATGAATTTGAATCGATTTTGCTTCATGAAAAGAAAATAGGAGAATGTATTGGCTGCTTTGGTTGCTGGACAAAGACTCCTGGAATTTGTGTAATAGATGATTATGGACGTATTCTTACAGAAAAGGTAATTAATAGTGATATTGTAGTATACCTTACCCCTGTTATTTACGGTGGATATTCATCAGAGCTTAAGAAGGCTTTAGATAGGATAATACCTCTTTTGGTAATCATGGCTGGAAAACACAGGCCAAACAGTTTAATGTACATAAAAGTTTATATGCAAAGCCTTATAAGAAAATGTAATAAGAAATGTATTAAAGAATTTTAACACCTATATTTTTATAGAGATAAAACTTTATGACTAGAAGAGCTAATTAGATGCATATTCAAGTGTTTTGATGGTATATGATTCAATACTGATTTATGGTGATTAATGTTACTTTGCTTTATTTTTACAAAAATGGTATGATGGGTCTTAAACCTTAATAAGGAGGATTAATCATGAGAAAATGTAGAAATGTATGTGTATATTTTTTAATTTGTTTATTTTTGTTATCTTCACTATCTGTCAGTTACGGTCAAGAGAATGAGCAGATTAAAATTCAAGATTTAGAATTAGATAGTATCCATTATGAGGATAAAGACTATCTCTATTTTAAAATAGATAGACAGATTGCGAGACTTAAAAAAGATTTCTCAGGACAATATGAAATACTATCTGAAGAAGAGAAAAATTATATTGAAGAAATGAAAGCTAATGAAGAAACATTTAAGGTAAAGCAAATAGAAATAGATAATAAAGAAATTGAGATAAATGGCGATTACCTATACTACAACGGGATGCAACTTCTAGATATTAAAAAACACATAGATGAGGACAATGAATTCTACATTCAGAATCCTGAACGTGAAAGAGTACCAATGGATTTTTATTTACAGAAGTATACCTTAAATGATAGCAAAACTTTGTATTCAATAATAGTTTATACTTGCGGAGCTATATCAGCTCCATATACACCTACGTATCGAAACTATGTTATGGTTGAAGATGGTACTACGAAGATATTAGATTTAAATAAGAAAAGCTCTGAAGAGGAGGACGCTGGAGAAGTAGCCTTTGAATTATGGGATGTTTACATAAATAATAATAGAGTGTGGCTGGTTGGTTATCATTATTATAGTTGGCATAGTATTTTTGACACAAGTATATATTATATAGATGAGAAAGGAAATACAGTTGCTGTAGATGAAATAGTGAGCAGCTTAAATAAAAATGTTCATGATAATAATGAACAATTTTTAGCATTAAGGCTAGTAGGGATGAGTGATAAAAGAGTTGTATTTGATGATTCAGAAAAAAAATACAGTGAAGATCAAAATATAAATATATATTATAAGCTAAATGCCTTATATGAGACGACTCAGGAACTAGAAATAAAAAGAATGAATGTAGATGAATCAATAGTAAATGAAAAATACACTAAGGAAAATGATGTTTTTTATTTAGGGAAAAATAATGAAATATATTATATAAGTGACAATCCTCATGGAGTAGTTAATTTAACTAATGGACAATTTAAAAAGTTTGGCTTAAGTAAAAATAATGCTAATGAAGAGGCAGAAGAAAATACTAATACTTATATCCCAATACTAATTAATGGTGAATATATTGAGTTTAATGATAAGCTTGGATACCCATTTATTGATGAAAACAACCGTACTCAAGTACCCTTTAGAATAATACTTGAAAAGATCGGAGCAAAAGTTGAGTGGAATAATGAAACGAGAACTGCAATAGCAGAAAAGGATGGAATAAAGGTTGAAGTTCCTATTGATAAGACATTCATATTAAAGAATGGTGAAAGAATAGAAAATGATACTAAAGCTTTAATTAAGGATGAAAGAACCTACCAATAAGAGTCGTTTTGGAAGCCTTTGGATATGAAGTAGGATGGGATGGCAAAACAATAACAGTAAAAATGTAAAAACCAAAGAATACTATTAGTTATTTTTATATTTTAAAACTTCTCAAGCTATAATTTTGAGAAGTTTTTTTGTACTCTAGCTTACTGAAATACGACTTCAGCAGTGTTTAAAAAATTAACTATAAAAGTGATTGACATTAAGAACGTAAGCGTATAATAATTGATGGATTTTCTAAGTGATGCCTAAATGAGATAATAAAGTAGACTTGTGAACACTTTTAAAGTGTTTACAAGT
>NZ_JBNPXI010000028.1:0-50738 GCF_050433385.1 Brassicibacter mesophilus | reverse complement strand
GCAAACATAGCACACGGATGTAACTCAGTATTAGCAACAAAACTAGCACTAAAACTAGGAGACTATGCAGTAACAGAAGCAGGATTTGGAGCAGACCTAGGAGCAGAAAAATTCTTCGATATCAAATGTAGATTTGCAGGATTAAAACCAGCAGCAGCAGTAATAGTAGCAACAGTAAGAGCATTAAAGATGCATGGAGGAGTAGCAAAACAAGACCTAGGAAACGAAAACCTAGAAGCATTAGAAAAAGGACTAGAAAACCTAGAAAGACACATAGAAAACGTAGGGAAATTTGGAGTACCAGCAGTAGTAGCAATAAACAAATTCCCAACAGACACAGAAGCAGAAGTAAACCTAGTATTCGAAAAAGTAAAAGCATCAGGAGCAGAAGTAGTAATATCAGATGTATGGGCAAAAGGCGGAGAAGGCGGAGTAGAATTAGCAAAGAAAGTAGTAGAAGTATGCGAAACAAAACAATCAAACTTCAAGCCGCTATATGAAGTAGAGCTAACAATACAAGAAAAACTAGAAAAAATAGCAAAAGAAATATACAGAGCAGACGGAGTAGACTTCAGTAAAGCAGCAATAAAACAAATGAAGACATTAAAAGACATAGGACTAGACAAAATGCCAATATGTATGGCAAAAACACAATACTCATTCTCAGACGATGCAACACTACTAGGAGCACCAACAGGATTTAGGATAACAGTACGAGAAGTAAAAGTATCAGCAGGAGCAAAGTTTATCGTAGCATTAACAGGAGATGTAATGACAATGCCAGGATTACCAAAAGTTCCAGCAGCAAACAAAATGGATGTTCTACCAGATGGTACTATTGTAGGATTATTCTAATAAGCGAATATTTGAAAAATTTAAGAGAAGCCCTTAATACGGGCTTCTCATATTTCTATTCATTATCAATACATATCAGATTAATGTTACTTATTTATACAAAAGCACAAAACTACACATGCTTTGAAAGCGTTTTCACTAAATTTTCTAGTGTGCTTATATAAGGTGTCCAATTGCGGAAAGAATTAAGAGGTTATAGGTTGCATTAAATTATCAAAATGCCAAAAGAAAGAGGATGATAAAAATGTACAGTAGAAAAGACAAAAAAAAATCAATAAAAAGCAAGATTATGACTTTGCCATTAATAGCAGTATGTATTGGGATTTTGCTAATAGTGATTACATCATCATATCTTTTAAAAAATAGTTTAGTAGATGAAATGAAGCAGCATGGATTTGAATTAGTAGAACAATCTGTAAATAGAATAAAAGATAATGTTTATGCTATAAATACGATTAATACAATTATAGAAAAAGATATGAGAGTAGCAGCTTACGATGTTATTGCAAATCATGAAAATTTAAGTAATGAGCTTCTAGATGAAATTGTTCAGAGATCTACAATAGAAGAAATTTATTGGTATGATAAAGATCGAATTATTACTCACTCGACGGTAAGAGGAGATATTGGTTGGCAGCCAGGAGAGGATCATCCTTTAACTGAATTTGCTAAAAGTAGTGAAACTGAAATGATGGAAGATATTAGACAAGATATGGCTTCTGGAGAAGAACGTTATTTTAAGTTTGGTGCGGTAAAAGCACAAGATGGAGAATTCGTGCAAGTGGCAATATCAGGGGATACTATTCATGAAATCACACAACGTTATGGTTTTCAAAATCTAACAGAAGAATTAGCACAACAGGAAGGGATAGTATATTCACATTTTATTAATGAAAATTTAGAAGTAATTGCTTCTAGTAATCCTGAACAAGTGGCAATAGGAGATATGATTTCAAATAATGAAATCATCAATGAAATAAACTATGAGGAAAAACAATCATGGGAATACTATCTTGAGAGCGAAAATATCAGAGTTTACGATATTCTAGCACCAGTTGTAATAGATGGAGAGCAAGTTGGAGCACTACATATTGGGATATCTATGGATAGTGTGGAGTCAAGTATCAATAGAAATAATATAATGATTGCAACTATTGGTGTACTTATATTTATTGTTTTAAGCATTCTATTATTTGTTAGTGCTAATAGTATTGCTAAACCTATCAGTTTTTTAGTCAGAGAAATTGAAACACTAGCTAATTATAACCTTAAACTCGAGCAAGACATAGTAGTAAACCGATATAGTAATAGGAAAGATGAAATAGGTTTCATTGCTAAAGCTATAAGGAGCATGCAAGAGAATTTAAGAGAACTTATTAAAAATACGAAGGATGTTTCTAATCGAGTTACACATTCTTCTGAAGAACTAACTATAATTACTGAACAATCAGCAGTTGCTTCGGAGGAAGTATCAAGAACAATAGAAGAAATTGCTAGGGGAGCTAGCGATCAGGCAAAAGATACAGAGGAATCAGCAAATAATGTAGATGAAATGGAAAGGCTAATTGAAAAAAATAATGAGTACACTGACGAATTAAATACTGCTGTAAAAAAAATAAATAACGAAAAAGATGCAGGATATGAAACTCTTAAAGGTCTTGTCGATAAAACAGAACAGAATAATAAAGCTACAAATAATATTTATGATATTGTTTTAAGCAATAAAGAAAGTGCAGAAAAAATAGAAACTGCTAGTAGCATGATTGAAAGCATATCAGAACAGACAAATCTCTTAGCGCTTAATGCAGCTATAGAAGCTGCAAGAGCAGGAGAAGCGGGAAAAGGATTTGCAGTGGTCGCTGATGAAATTAGAAAATTAGCTGATCAGTCTAATGCTTTTACTGGAGAAATCAAAAAAGTAATCGAGGAACTAAAATCAAAATCTCAAATTGCAGTAGAAGAAATGCATAAGGTAAGAGACATAGCTGATGAACAAAAGGATAGTGTAAAAGAAACAGAAACTAAGTTTGAATCTATAGCGAGTTCTATTGAAATAGTAGAAGCAGTTATTCAAAAACTTAATGATTCTGCAGCTCAGATGAATACCAAAAAGAATAACTTGGTTGAACTTATGCAGAATTTATCAGCTATAGCAGAAGAAAATGCAGCTGGAACAGAAGAAGCATCTGCATCAGTAGAAGAGCAAACAGCCTCTATGGTAGAAATCGCCAACACCTCAGATGCTTTATCAAAGTTAGCAGAGGAAATGGAAAAAAGTATTTCTAAGTTTATACTTTAAAACTTAAGAAGTTCCAATAGAATTCATCCTTTTTTATAAAGCTATAGTTTTTTGGTTATTTATTTAATATATTGTAAAAAGGTACAATTAATAATAAAATATAGCTAACAGGATTTTTTTAACTTATGAAGATGTTATTGTGATAATGAGATAGAATTTAAATGGGGGTGATTTTTTTGGATTACACTTCAAAGATTAAAGATAAGGAAACAGACGAATTATTCGAAGCTATATTAAAGCTGGAGACAATAGACGATTGCTATAGATTTTTCGAGGATATCTGCACTATAAAGGAGATTCAGTCAATAAGTCAAAGGCTCCAAGTTGCGAAACTACTTAGACAGGAAAAAACATATAATGAAATAGAAGAAAAAACAGGAGCAAGTACAGCTACAATAAGCAGAATAAACAGAGCACTAAACTATGGCGCAGAAGGGTATAACATTATTTTAGATAGACTAGGATATACAAAAACTGAAGAGGATGATAATGAATAGATACTAGGGCAAGTAATTCTGTTAAGAAAAATATGTAAACTCAATTTTAAGAATATAAGTGATATTAAGTTATTTGAACAAGGAGAGTAGCAGAGGTGCTATCATCCTTGTTTTTTACTAATACATAGTTGTTTAGCATTAATATCTGTATCGATTTAATCTTATCCTGCTCTAATTAAAAAATTTTGTACTCAGGCAATAAGAATATTTTTTACGCTCCGTTTTTTAATTCGTTTAGGCATTCCAAGCCAGTATCTCGGCGATTCATTTTTCCAAACTTAAAAATTTTTATGTAATTACATCCTTACTTGAAATATCAAGATAATGTATTATACACATTTACATTGATAATAAGAAGTGAGATTTCATATAAATATACATAAAATTTAAAAAATATAAATTATTAATAATTTGTAACGAAGGATTTTACAATTTTCTACATTAATTTTATTTTCATTCCCTTATAATGACAGTGTGTAACCAAATAATATTAAATTATGTAAAGAATGTATATACAATGTGTAAAACTAGAAAACTTATTAGCGTGGTTTTGATTTTAAGTTTAATTATGTTATCTTCTGTTTTTAGTTTTTCTGAAGGTAGAAAAATAGTTTTATCTGAATAGTATAAAGCTGAAACTATAAGTAGCTTAATTGAAATAGGAGTTGTTAGCAAGTCTACACAAGATAATTCAATTAAAAAAATAGAACAAGGTGAGGTATGAAATTGCATAAATAATGATATTGCATCGAAAGTGACTTTCAATCTAATAACTTCTACAATAGAGGAGTCAATGAAAAGATATGAATTTGAAGACCATAGGATATCTATAAAGAGTAGATTTGTTATACAGTCATGATCACAAAAATTTTAAAAAAATATTGCGGAAATTTCCATAAATGACATAATAATATTAGTATATTTTTAAATATATACCAATATTATCAAAAAGAGATGTTGAAATGCTGAAAAGTAAGACTATGGGATCAATTATAGGGGCAGTTATGATTGTAGTCACTATGGCAATGCCTGTATTAGCGGCGGAGCCAACTCAAAAAATAGACTACACCGAACACAGCTTTGCAGAATTGGATCTAGACTATGTTAGTGCTCTGCTCGTGGAATATTTGATGATTATGTTGTCTACAGCGATGCATGGTGGATTATTTCTAATGGAGTTGGTGTTGGAGCAAAAGGCTGGACAGATATAGATGAGAAAAGTGATGGATCAGACAGATATCACTATTCCAATATACGCGTTTATTCTGGTTCGCAATATTGGAAATCTGGTAGAGAATGGGGATATGGAAGAGTTGAAGTATCGACTGGAAATGTTGGACAAGGTGCTTTAAGTGACTATAGACTTTTTTATGGCTTTTAGTAGTTAGCATATATAACAGAAGTAAATTTTGATATGTAATAAACAGGATATCGTATCATTACTTTCAGAAAAGTGGTAATGATACGATATCTATTATAAAAAAAGGATGTATGAGGGTGTATGACGAAAAAATTAGTTATGGGTTTTTCTATAATAATTATATTATTGGAATCATTATTTATATCATATATTAGTTACACTGATTTTATTAATTTACAAATAATAACAGCAAATTCATTGATGTCAGACAAGTCTGTTACGGTTTTATTTAAAGAAGGAAACATAGCACTGCCTTTGCATAAGTTAATTAACCGTTATCCTGATATAACTATTTTATCTGAGCTTTATAATTATCCTGATTTACGAGTATGGGGGATTTGTGGGAATTCCTTTTTAGATAGCAGAACAAATTCATTTATAGAAGGAACGTTTTTTAATAAAGGTGATTTTTTTAAGAAAGAATTCAAAGCTGTTGTAGGTAAAAATGTTATAAATTCAGATAATTGCTTTGAGGATAATAATGGCAAAAAATATTTTGTGTTTTATGATAATTATTATGAAGTCATTGGATATATATCCTCAGATATTAGTAATATGCTTGATAATACTGCTTTTGTTAATTTAGATTCATTTGATGTTAAATTGCGAGGATTTATTATAGATAGCGCAAAAAGTTCGAGTATAGTTACTGCTGTCAATAGCCTAAAAAAAGAATATGATGTTGATATAATAAGAGAAAATGATAACTTCATAGAAAGGTATATATTTAATGATGTCGATAGACATATATTAAATATTATAGTAACTATTTTTGCTAGTATACTTACTATTACACTTTTAATGTTCACCTTACGTTATTATAGTGAGGAAATTAAGGTTAAAAGAATAATAGGCATAAGCTTTAAAAGTATTTTGTATGATTTGATTAGAAGTGTTATTTTTTTAACTGCGGTAAATATTGCTTTTGTAGTAACAATATATGCAATTATTTACTATATCTTTTTACAAAATATTTACATAGGTTTTTATTTTCATTCTTTAATTATATTTTCATTTACTATATTAACTACTATTTGCTTAGCAATATATGTGTGTATGCTTATATCAAATAATTTATTTTATAAAAATGGAGTGAAGTAGATATATGAAATATAAAAAAAACAATTATATATACATAGCAGTATCTTTTTGTGTCTTGACTATTGCCACAACAATATTCATGTTTTCTAATAAAAACTATAATAAGGCAGTACATAAAATAATAGATTTTGATAATAAAAATGTTGAATCAATATATTTGCGAGTAACCGATGTATACGATCAAAAGAATCAAAAAAAATTATCAGAATTCTTTTCGGAAAAAAATTCATTGAAACTAATGAAGGAGTTTTCCCACATTGTAAATGAAGAATTTAATTTTTTAGAATTCGATACACAGACATTACTGTTAAAGGATATTTTTCGTTATAAAGATGAATTTCGAAAAGATTATGGAAGTAGTTCTTTTGGAGTGAACGATCATATTGGTATCTCTTTGCAATCTGTGCAGATAGGTAAAAATGCTTACGACTTTTTTACATTGGAAAATCAGGTTGCTAGTGGAAAAGGGTTTGAAAATAACGACTTTATATTTGATAACAAAATAATTCCGGCTATATTAGGTCATGAATATTCAGAGTTAATTAATATAGGTGATACAACAAAATTTAATTATTTATCGAAAGATATATCCGTAAAGATTATTGGCTTTTTAAAAAAGGATACCTCCATAGGGATTAATAACAAGATCCATTTCTTGGACAGATGTATCGTAATCCCTTCATTGGAGGTGGATTTTGAACCGGAAAATGAGGAGGATGAAAAGTTTCAAAAAATACTATATTCATTGAAAAACTGGGGATATATAAAGATGAACGATGGGGAAGATTATTATGATTATAAAAATAAAGTAGATGAAATTAGCAATAAGTTAAGTCTAAATTATGTTTTAAATGAAGGATTTGTCGGCCCGTACATTAGTAATATTTCAAATACAATGCATTCAAGCAAAGGAGTATTTTTGATTACATCTATTTTTCTATTTTTGATATTATCAGTTATTTTCACTTACATATATGTATGGAATTTCAATAGAAATAAAAAGGTCTATGCAATTCACTTAATTTGTGGCTGCAGTTTTCTTAGACTAAAGCTAAGAATATATTTTGAAATATTTATTCAATTCATATTATCACTTGGATTATCTTCCTTTATCAATAGAATTTTACTTGGACAGGATAGTATTTATTTATCTGAGCGTACATTACTTGAACAGGCAATAAGTCAAACTGTAGCATTATCAACAATTATAATGCTTGGAATATGTTTAGCATTAAATATTTATTTCAATAAAAGTAATATTTATGCTTCTATCCAAAAAGAAGATTAACAATAAAGGAGAATACAAATGATTGAATTTATTAATATTAGTAAAAAATTTAAGTATAAAAAATCCGAAATAAAAGCACTGGATAGTATCAGCTTAAAGATAGATAAGAATGAAATGGTTGCAATTATGGGACCAAGTGGTTCAGGCAAGTCAACACTATTGAATATAGCAGGGGGTATATTAAAGCAAAGCAGTGGAGAATATTTATTCAACAATGAAGCAGTATTGGGTGACGAATCGACAATGGCAAAATTCAGAAGTGATAATGTAGGGTTTATTCTCCAACATTTTGCATTAATTAAGAATAGAAATGTTTTATACAATATAGCATTACCATTAAAATATAAAGATATTGAAAAAAAAGAAATTAAAGAAAAAGTATTAGCGGTTGCTGACACGCTAGGAATTTCTAGTAAACTTGAAATGTATCCTCATATGCTTTCAGGTGGAGAATGCCAACGAGTAGCAATTGCTCGAGCAGTTATTTCAAATCCAAATGTTATTTTAGCAGATGAACCAACAAATTCTTTAGATAATGATAATAAATACGAAGTATTAGATATATTGAAAAAATTAAACAAAAACGGTATTACTATAATAATAGCTACTCATGATGATACAGTTGCCAAAATTTGTGATAGAAAAATACATATTAAAAACGGAAATAATGTCAAATAAAATTTTAATTTTAACACTTAGAAAAGAGAAGATGAAATTAATACATCTGTTTAGGATTCTGACAGATCCCTAGTTTTTACAAAGAACCAAGGGTTTGTTATTATGTCGATAAGTAGAATTTCAAAGTAAGCGCCAACTATAGCTCACACTCCAGACCAATAATTTCCATGAAATAATATCTTCTTGAGCATTTGTTCTTGTTTGAACTGAGTCCTCAGTCAATGCTTTTAGGGCGTCTGTAAATCCAAGCCTAACATGTGCAAAATAGCCAACTAAGGTTACACCCTTGCATCGCTGTAAACAGGATAGCCATCAGCTTGAAAAAATTCTGTAAAGCCATATATATGGTTTACTTGTAGTTTTTTTGCCTTCTTTATCTAATACTTGCTTTGTTGTTTCATATGCATGTATTACTGTTTCTTTTAGAGGGTAGTTTCATTGCCTTCTTACTTATTTTTAGGTGTTGAATAAATAACGACCATATATAAATGGATAATACTATTTTATAGCTTATACTATATATTTTTATTATCTTTTTCATCTAATTCTATTGTAAAGCTACTTTCTTTAGCATGTACTAAAGAGAATATAAACGTAAGACTGCTTGATTACAATAAAAATGTTATTTCGACTATAGAAAAAAATCAAAAAGGTACTTTAAACATACAATTTAAAAATGATATTTGTTATTTTGATGTAGAAACAGGTAAAGATACAGCTTACTATTTGAATTTCAGTTAAAAAAACTAAGTAAATATAATTAGCAAGTTAGAATAGTACCTAACTTGCTTTTTTGTTTAAATAAACCTGAATTTGCTTTGACTTGTCTACATCTTCACATTCTTCCATGCTTCAAATATCACTTCATTAAATACATCTATATCTTTTATAATGGTAGGTATATTAACCTTATATCCATTACATGAATGACTGTCGATTCTAAGAAAGCCTGTCTTTAAGTCATTCTCAGTAGAAACTACATTTTCAAAGTTCTCATCAAAAAGCTCAGGGTTAGTTATATACATAGCTGCAACAATGTCCCAGTTGTAAAAGCCTTTTGTATTGAACCAGTCCATGAAGAATTTATACCATTCATAGGATTTGTTTTTAATATACTTGTATGCTTCTACAGAATCATCATTCATTAATCTGTCAAACTCTTTTTCTCCAAAGAATGCTTGAAGACATATATGGCCTGTTAGTACAGTAGTCTTACATCCAGAGCTTAAGACAGTATATGCAGCTAAAGCATCTGATGAAAAATTTAGCTCATTCATGACTTTGTCTTCTATTATCAAAGGCTTTGTTATTCCACCCATCAAAACAATCTCCTTAACCTTTGTAAACAAACTATTGTCAAGCAGATATGCTCCATATAGATTAGTCAAAGAACCAGTAGCTAGAATTGTAATTTCTGAAGGGATATTATTAACAGAATCAACTAGAAAGCGTGCTGCATCACTCTGCCTATTGTCAATCGAAGCGGCTCCTTTGTATAGAGGTATATGTTTTATATTTAATTCATCAAACATTTTAACAGTATTATTATGTACATCTATAATTGTGCTGTTTCCAAAAGTTGTAGTGACACCTAATAAATCTATATCATTTCTTCCAAGTAAATAAAGCAACGTAAGTCCATCATCTACATCTTTTCCTGGTAAACCCATTGTGTTATCACAATCGAAAACTACCTTAGTCATCTCATATTCACCCTTTCACATTACATCAATTAGATTAATTTCGAGTTTTATCTTCCTAATTTGAATATTAATAATATATAATAGGATTGATATTATATATTTAATTTTAAGCAGAGAGTGGCATAAAATCAACTGCTGCTTTTTATATATAACATATCATTATTCTATATAATCATATTGTATAATTGCCTATACTTTAATAATGTATAATAATAGTGTAGGTAGTTTGATTAATATTTAACATTCTCAACTATAAAATTAAGGAGAGATAAATATTATGCCTACAAATAAGATAGAAGAATTAAAACAAAAGCGGCAGAAAGAAATAAAAAAGAAAAAAAGTCAAGTTCCATATGCAGCGGTGTTAACAGTAATAGTTATTTTAGTCTATGCTACATTTTTAAATACTAATTTAAGGTACAGTATATTTTGGATATTAGGTATATTGATAGGAATAACTCTGCAAAGATCAAGGTTTTGCTTTGCAGCAAGCTTTAGAGACCCCATACTTGTAGGCAGTACTTCACTTATTAAAGCTATTATAATTGCATTTATAATAAGTACAATAGGTTTTGCGATTATTCAGCATGGTTATATTACAGATAGTCAAAAATTTGACATAGTTAATATACCTGGACAGATTGAACCAGTAGGTATTCATACTGCCATAGGTGCAATAATGTTCGGAATTGGTATGGTTATAGCAGGAAGCTGCGCATCAGGAACATTGATGAGAATAGGAGAAGGTTTTCAGCTTCAGTTGGTAGTATTAGTTGGTTTTATAATAGGCTCACTGATAGGCGCGAGAAATTTTGTATTTTGGGATAAAGCATTAATATCAAAATCTCCTACAGTATATTTTCCAGCGTATGTTGGGATAACTGCTTCTGCAATTATTCAGATAGTAGTTCTTATACTGCTTTACATTTTTTCTGATTGGTATGGTAAAAAGAACAATATAATGTCTATGTAACTAGGAGGGTGAAAATTGGCAGAGGTTAGAATAGATTGCATGTATGAAGCCTGTCCTATTCCCTTATTAAAGGCACTCAAGGAATTGAAAAAGATGGAAGTTGGGGATATTCTAATTCTAGAATCTGACCACAGCTGTTCGATAGTTAATGTAATAGAGTGGGCAAAAAAGCAAAACTATAATGTTGATTATGTCGAAGTAAGTGATGGCGAATGGGAGATATATATAGAAAAAACGAGGTGACCATAGACGTGTTTGAAAAAATATTTAAAAGGCCGTGGCCTTATATAACTGGTGCGATAATCCTTGCAGTTATAAATATAATATTGCTCAAAACTACAGGCTCACCATGGAAGGTCACTACAGGTTTTCTTTATATAGGCGCATGGATACTTGAACTAATAGGGTTAAAACCATCAACATGGTACTATTTTAATATTAACTCAGAGAGCACTTTATTAAACTGTGAGAGTTTTATTAATAACAGTTATTTAGTTATAAACTGTGCAATAATAATTGGTGCATTATTAGGTGCTCTATGGGCTTCTGAGTTTAAAATAAGAAAAATTAAAAACAAAAAACAATTGTTTTTTGCACTTGTTGGTGGAATTCTTATGGGATATGGCTCAAGACTTAGCTTTGGATGTAATATTGGCTCATACTTCAGTGCTATACCTTCATTTTCGTTACATGGGTGGGTATTTGCATTATTCATGTTTGTAGGAGCATGGGTAGGCAGTAAAATACTTATAAAATATTTACTATAAGGAAAGGGGTAATCAAATGAAAAAAATAATTGTATTTTTTATGTGTGCAGTTATGGTTCTAGGATTAGTAGCTTGTGGACAAAAAGGTGCTGTTGAATCAGATGTAATAAATAAGGATTGGGATGATATCTTAGATGAAGCTAGGGGGACGACAGTAAACTTTTATGGATGGGGTGGAGACCAAAGAATTAATAGTTGGATTGACACATACCTAGCAAAGGAATTAAAAGATAAATATGATATAAATCTTAATAGAGTAGGAATGAATATAGATGAGATTTTAAATAATCTGCTTAATGAAAAGCAGCTTGATGTTGAGAATGGAAATATAGACGTAGTTTGGATAAATGGAGAGAATTTCTTTACAGCAAAAGAAAATGAACTATTATTTGGACCGTTTACTGACAAGCTTCCCAATTTCGAAAAATATGTTGATGGAGACTCTGTTGAGGTCAAGTACGATTTTGGATTTCCTGTAGAAGGTTATGAGGCACCTTATGGTAAAGCACAATTTGTCATGACATATGATAGCGCAAAGGTAAGTGCAACACCTAAGAATCATCAAGAATTATTACGGTTTGTAAAAGATAACCCTGGAAAATTCACTTATCCTGCTCCTCCAGATTTTACAGGAAGCGCTTTTGTGAGAAACATAATATATGATATTGTAGGTCATGAGCAGTTCATGGATATGAAGGCAGATGAAGAAACTGTTAGAAAAGCTATTCAACCTGCTATAGATTATTTTAATGAGTTAAAGCCTTATCTATGGAAAGAAGGTAAAACATATCCAGCAGATAGCGGACTTTTAGACAATATGTATTCAGATAATGAAGTGATTATGACAATGTCATACAATCCGAATTCTGCATCAGGAAAGGTGCAAACTGGTGAATTTCCTAAGACAACAAAAACTTTTGTCTTTGATAAAGGAACTATAGGCAATACTCATTTCTTGGCTATACCATATAATGCACCTAATAAATCTGGGGCACTAGCAGTTATAGATTATATATTAAGTGCAGAAGTTCAAGCTTCTAAATATGTGCCAACGAACTGGGGAGACCTTCCTGTAATAGATAATAATAAGTTAGATGATGAAGAAAAAAAAGCATTTGATAGCCTAGATCTAGGTGAAGCTACACTTCCACAAGATGAGCTTTTAAGTCATAGAGTGCCTGAAATGCCAGCAAATCTTATACCAATAATCGAAAAAATATGGATGGAAAGTGTATCTGAAAAGGATGAGTAAAATTGGAAACAAAAATTAAACCATATGTTTTGCTTATACCTGTTATGACTATTATATTAGGAATATTTGCATCTGGTCTAATCATGGGATGTGCTCAAAGCCTTGGGCATTTTAAGGCAATAGGGCTAACTGAATATACGTTTAAATATTATATAGAAGTGCTGACAAGCAAGGGATTTTTATCATCCCTTAGCTTCAGCCTTTATATATCTGTTGTATCATCTGTTGTTGCAGTTATACTTGGTGTTATGCTAGCATATGCTATTCTTCGAAGTAAGCATAGAAAAGGAATAGAAGAAGCAATATATAAGCTTCCCGTGATTGTTCCACATGTTGTTGCAGTATTACTAGTGTATAATATTCTAGCTCAAAGCGGAATATTACCAAGATTGCTATATAGTGTGGGGATTATAAAAGATCAATCCCAATTTGCTTCTTTACTTTTTGAGAGAAATGGAGTTGGAATAATAATAGCTTATTTGTGGAAGGAAATTCCTTTTATAGCTATGGTTGTGTATACTATATTAAGCAATATTAATGATAAACTGTCACAGGTAGCTCTGAATCTAGGAGCAAGCAATAGACAGGTATTTTTTCATGTCTTGCTACCGCTTATTATGCCGTCAATTTTGTCATCATTTATAATAGTATTTGCTTTTTCATTTGGAGCATTTGAGGTGCCTTATTTACTTGGACCGACTAGTCCTAAAACTCTACCAGTTAAGGCATATATTGAGTATACAAATCCTAACTTGGCTAACAGACCATATGCAATGGTTATTAATATGATTTTAACTTGTGTATCAGTAGTTTTAGTTTGGCTTTATTATAAGACATTTGAGTTTATTTCTAAATACAGTGGGTGATTTTATGAGAGAAAAGCGTGCTATAATATTTAATATAATAATGTATGTAATGATTTTTTTATTAGTGTTTCCACTGTTTGTTCTCATAATTTGGAGTTTTTCAAAAAACTGGCCATGGCCACAGATATTTCCAAGTGAACTGGGGCTTAGAGGCTGGGAGTATTTTTTTGCACCAACAAGCAAAGCAATCAAAACGCTTTTGTACAGTGTTTGGTTATCTGTAGTAGTCACTATAATAACACTTATTATTAGCATACCTGCTTCTAAAGCTTTGGGGATATACAACTTTAGAGGAAAAAAAGTAATAGAGCTTCTGATACTTGCTCCTTTAATAGTGCCACCTGTAGCAATAGCTATGGGTATTCATCTTTCATTTATAAAGCTTGGATTGGCGAATACTTTTATAGGAGTAGTGCTCGTACATTTGATTCCATGTATCCCATATAGTGTTAGAGTATTAAAAAATGTTTTTGAAATAACTGGAGAATCTATGGAAATGCAAGCAAGGGTTCTAGGAGCTGGACCTTTTCAGACTTTTAAAAATGTTACATTACCAATTATAGCACCAGGTATAGTATCAGCAGGAAGTCTAGTATTCATCATATCTTTTAGTCAATATTTCTTAACATTTTTGATAGGCGGAGGAAGAGTAGTTACATTTTCAATGATGATGTTTCCATTTATTCAAAGTGGTGATAGAATGATGGCTTCAGTATATAGTATTGTATTCATACTTACAGCACTAGGCTGTCTGCAGATAATGGAAAGGTCTGTTAAGGCGTATTATAAAAGTGGAAACTATTTTTTTATGAATTAAACAAGGGGAGCTAAACTATGTCACAGATAAAACTAAAGAATATAACTAAGGTTTTTGATAATAAAAAGGTGCTTGATGATGTAAATCTTGTTGTAGAAGAAGGCGAGATGGTATCTCTTCTAGGACCTTCAGGTTGTGGGAAGACAACTACTCTTAAGATAATAGCAGGATTAATAAGGCCAGATAGGGGAGATATACTTTTTGGAAACAGTTCAATTTTAAATATACAAGTTGAAAAAAGAGGAGCGGTGATAGTATTTCAAGACTATCTTCTTTTTCCTCATTTAAATGTTGCTCAGAATATTGAATTTGGACTTAAAATGGCTAAGGTAGATAAGGTTAAGAGACAAGAGCAGGTGAAGAACATGCTTGATCTTGTTCAATTAAATGGATATGAAAAAAAATATCCAAACGAACTGTCGGGAGGACAAAAGCAAAGAGTAGCTCTTGCAAGAGCGTTAGCTATACATCCTAAGGTGCTTTTACTTGATGAACCATTTTCAAATCTTGATATGAGATTAAGAGAAACTATGAGAGATTTTATTCTTAAGATACAAAGGAAACTGAATATAACCACTATCTTAGTTACTCACGACAAGGAAGAAGCGTTAATGACATCAGACAAAATAGCTGTAATGCTTGACGGGAAAATAAGACAGTTCGGTACTCCTGCAGAGCTTTATCAAAAGCCTATTTCATCAGAGGTAGCTGATTTTTTTGGTGAAAAAAATTATATAAATGGATATATAAAAGATGGTATGTTCATTTCGGATATTGTAGATGTAAAAACTAACTTTAATAAGTATTCATCAGTCAAGGTTATGATTAAGCCTGAAGAGATCCAATTAACTAAATTTGACAATAACACAAACATTACAGGAATAGTAAAAGTAAAAAGGTATGCTGGTGATAGAATATATTATACAGTTTCAATTAATAGTTTGGAGTTTAAATGCATAGCTGATTCAAGTAGAGTATTTGATGTAGGAGATAAGGTTGGAGTAAAAATAGATTTTAATAATGCGATATTTTTTAGAAATAATGACTGATGAATGAAATGGAATCTTTTCTCCAGCGAGTTTCAAAAATACAATAACAGATTTTTCTAGTTTCTTTCACCTAGTTTTCTTAGCAAAATCTTATAAGCATTCTCTTATTTTTTTATTCATATTAATACAATTTTATTGTCCTATTTGTTTTGCAGTAGTTAAGAAAAAAGAACGTTTGAAAGAAGTGATATTTTGATATCAATAATAGTACCAGTATTAAATGAAGAGAAAAGTATTGAAAATACACTTAGACAGCTTTGTAATCTTGATGGAGAAAAAGAAATAATAGTTGTTGATGGCGGGAGCAGTGATAATACAGTTCAAATTGCATCTAAGTATAGCACTGTAGTTCAAAGTAGAAGAGGTAGGGCTAATCAGATGAATAAAGGGGCTGAAGCAGCTAAGGGAGATATACTCTGGTTTGTTCATTCTGATTCTATAGTATCTAAGGATTCATTATATGGTATAGAGTATGCTGTTAGTCGAGGTTATACTTGTGGTGGTTTTTCTCTCTATTTTTATGATTATAATACTAGGTTCATGAGATTTATATCAAGAACCTCAAATTGGCGTGCGAAGTATCTAGGTTTATATTTTGGAGACCAAGGCATATTTGTGAAAAGGGATATCTTTAATAAATTAGGTGGATACAAAGAAATTGAACTAATGGAAGACTGGGAACTATCTAGAAGACTTCATAAAACTAAAAAAATGAAAATGCTAGATGTTAAAATAGGTACTTCCGCAAGAAGATTTAAGAATGGAGGACAGCTTAAAACGATGCTTCTTATGCATAAAATAAAAATATTTTATGTATTAGGCATGTCTCCTTCAAAGCTTAACAAAATGTATAGGGAGGCGAGGTAATGAAAGCACTTATACTTATGACTAGAATACCTATACCTGGTAAGACAAAAACAAGGCTAATGGATATTTTTACAGGAGAAAAGTGTGCTGGAATTCATAAATGTTTTCTTTTGGACTTATTTAATATTTTTAACTATATTAATGACGATGTTGATATTTTCCTTACATATACACCTGAGGGAAATCTCAATATAATACAAGATATTATACCATCCTATATAAACTGTTTCCCGCAAACAGGTGATGATCTAGGTGCAAGAATGGGAAATGCCATAGGAGAAGTATTTAATATTGGATATACAGATGTAATACTCATAGGTTCAGACATACCTGATATCCAGCCGTATGAGTTACTAGATGCTTTTTCTATACTTGAAAATAACGATATATGCTTAGGACCTACGTTTGATGGAGGATACTATTTAGTTGGTATGAAAAAATTGCATAAAGAAATATTTGATAAAGAGTTAAAATGGGGAAAAAAATCTGTTCTTGAAGGTACTATAGATATAGCAAATAATATGGAATTAAGTGTTGGATTAACAGTTAAGCATATGGACATTGACACAAAAGAAGATATTTTTAAGTTTAAGAAAAAAGTAGATCAAGGTTTATTTTCAAATAGGGTAGTACCTGAAAATACTATAAAATACTTAAGTAAATTCTGGAGTGAAGCTCAATATGCTGAGAGGTAAACTGATTAAACAGATATATGAATATCTTAAAAGCAATAAAATAAATGATATAATTCCTATAACAAACAACTATACTGTTAGTTTCCTAGCTCAAGGAGAGTACAATATAAACTTTGTAATAGAATCTTGTGAGAAAAAATATGTATTTAGAATAAATACAGGAAGCCAGCTAGAGTTAGATAATCAAATCAAATATGAATATGACGCTCTTAAAGCACTAGAAGTAAGCAAAGTTACTCCGAAGGCTCTTTATGTAGACGATACTAAAAGCTTTTTTGACTATGGTATTTTGATAATGGAATTTTTAGAAGGAAGGCCATTAGAGTATAACAAGGATTTAAACAAAGCAGCTAAGATATTTGCAGGCATTCACTTATTAGACTTATCAAAAACTAATACTAATTCGTTTATAATTGAAGAAAATATTTTTAATGACAGGATAATTGAAGGAAAGAGACTTTTAAAAGATTTCTTTGTATCACCGATTATTTCTAAAGAACTTAAGGATTTTTTTGATAGATTTTTGAACTGGGCTGAAAAGAATAGAAATAAGGAAAGATATTTTTTAGAAGATAAATGGCATGTTGTAAACAATACTGAAGTCAATTCTCATAACTTTATAATAGGAAAAACTGAAAGCTATTTAATAGACTGGGAGAAGCCTGTTATAAGTGATCCATGTCAGGATTTAACCCAATTCTTAGCACCTACTACTACCTTGTGGAAAACTGAGTATATCTTGAGTCAAGAAGAAAAGAACGGATTTTTTAAAGTCTATACTGAAGGACTTAATGGGAAAGATAAAAATATTAAAGAAAGAGTAAATTTATATACACCATACTTGTATCTAAGAGCACTGTCATGGTGTGCATATGCTTATCTAGAGTATCAGAAGCCTGACAAAGACATAAAAAATATGGATACATTTAAGAAAATCCAAGATTATCTTGATATTGATTTTATGAAGAAATTGCTCAATGAATACTTTTAAACCCGTAGGCTTGATATTGTTTCAAGCTTACGGGTTTCATGTTATCTAGCAAAAACCTCTTTTTGAAGACTTAATAAATTTTATAAAATCATTTTCATATGGACTAAGTTCATGATCTTTTCTGTAAGCAACATAGTATTCCGAAACTATTTCAATATTGTCAATTTGGATTTGCTTAAGTACACCATCTCTTAACTCTCTCTTAATAGATAGCTCAGGAATAAAAGAAATTCCTTTACCAGCTATAACAGATGACTTTATTGCCTCCATTGAGTTAAGCTCATATATTATGTTTAGGTCATCGATTTCGATATCATGAGTATTTAAAACATTATTAATAGTCATTCTAGTACCTGAACCCTGCTCTCTAAAGATAAGAGGTAGCTTAGTCAATTCGGTTATAGTTATAGTATTTTTCATCAAAGGTAATGATGTTACAAGCATTAAGTTATCTAAGGTGATTTTTTGAGTCTTAATATCCTTATTTCTTGAATCTCCATGAATGATACCTATATTTACTGTTCTGTTAAGCAAGCTTTCAATTACATCATCTGTATTCATGATTTCTAGATTTATATCTACATCCTTGTTCTCATGCTTATAGATATAAATACTACAAGGAAGAGCATATTCTCCTACAGCTTTACAGGAACCTATTAATAGGTTCTTTTTATGTGTTTTTAAATTCTGCAGGTCTCTTTCAATATTGTCTTGCAATGACAGAATAGTACTTGCATAATCAAAGACAATCTTACCTGCCTCAGTAAGTTCTACTCCTTTGTTGCTTCTGTTAAGTAAACTTACTTGAAGCTCTTTTTCTAATGATTGAATCTGCATACTTAGCCCTGGTTGAGTTAAGTGAAGTAATTTAGCTGCTTTTGAAATACTATTTACTTTTACTGTCACATAAAATGCCTCTAAATAGTCTATGTTCATGACATCACCTTTGTTCAATTTTTATAATGCATAAATAAGTCAAACTATATATAATATACTTCGATTATATCATAATAAAACCTTTTAAGAAATATATAGAAGAAATACCAGTAAACTCAACATTGATAAAGAATTAACTATGATAAGTTATTATTATGTATTATAAGCAATACTTATTAGTTATCATAGATTCTTTAATATATAATTAATTTGTAGAGAAATTAACAAAGATAACTCAGTTTTATATAAAGGGGGTTCATTATGAACAAGATAACTTATCCAAAGCATGTTTTGGAGAAGATGCAAGAAATAGTAGATAATTGTACGGGAGATGCCCCTCCATACTGTGAAGCTACATGTCCAATGCACACTGATGTTAAGGGATATGTAAATTTGATTGCAGAAGGTAAGTATAATGAAGCAATTAAATTGATAAGGGAAAAGCTTTTCATTCCGGCATCACTTGGAAGAATATGTGCTCACCCATGCGAAGAAAAATGTAAAAGAGAAGAAGCTTTTAGGCAGCCTATGTCAATAGCAGCACTAAAGAGATTTGTATCAGATAACTATGATGATGAAAATAACTGGGATAAAGCTATTGAAGCTGAAAATAGTAAGACAGTTGCAGTAATAGGTGCAGGGCCTGCAGGTGCGCAAGCAGCATTAGATTTAAGGAGGAAAGGCTACAAAGTTACTATATTCGAAAAACTTCCTGTAGTTGGAGGAATGATGAGAGTTGGTATACCTGAATATAGGTTGCCAAGAAATGTTATAGATTTCGAATACAGTTTACTAAACAAACTAGGAGTAGATATCAAGCTAGGCGTTGAAGTTGGAAAAGATATCACATTTGAACAGTTAAGAAAAGATTATGATTCGGTAATAATTGCAGTTGGAGCTCATAAAGGAGTAGTTATTCCAATACCAGGAAGTAACCTTAAGGGAGTCCTTAATGCCGTTGATTTCTTAAGAGAAGTGAGTTTAACTCGTAAGTTTGATATAGCAGAGAAAATAGTAGTAGTAGGTGGAGGAAATGTTGCAATAGATGTTGCAAGATCAGCTAGAAGAGTTGGAGCTAAAGAGGTTCACATGGTATGTTTAGAGCCTAAGGATAAGATGCCTGCTCATGCATGGGAAATAGAAGAAGCGGAAGAAGAAGGAGTAATAATACATGCTGGCTTTGGTCCAGAAAAAATAGTTGAAAAAGATGGTAAGGTAGCAGGATTTGAAGTAAAAGAATGTACGTCAATCTTTGATAAGGAAGGCAATTTTGCTCCTCAATTTAATGAAAGCAATAAAAAGATTTTTGATGTTGACAATGTTATATTTGCAGTAGGTCAGGCAGTAGATAATTCTTTTGTAGCTGATGATATGCTTGAAACAGTTAGAGGCGGAAGGTTCAAGGTAGATCGAGTTACTTTACAGACTAAATTAGATAATGTGTTTGTAGCAGGGGATGCAAGTGGCAGGTCAGTAATTGTAGTAGAAGCAATGGCAGAGGGAAGAAAAGCTGCTATATCTATAGATAAATTCCTTCAAGGCAAGGATATGACTATTGAAAGAGAATATGAAGGAGCTTATGAAACTTGGCTCGAAACAGAAGTTAAAGAAGAAACTGAAGATTTACCGAGAGTTAAAACTCGTCAAATAGAACCTAGTATAAGAGTTCATAGCTTTGAAGAGGTTGATTTAGGACTCACAGAGGAACAAGCAAAAAATGAAGCTTCGAGATGCTTAAAATGTGAGTGTAAGCTTTGTATGAAGGAATGTGAGATGCTTGGTGATTTCTGTGAATGTCCTAAGGATTTATTTGAAAGAATGCTTGAAACTGGAGAGATTGAGCCAATTATACCTTATTCATGTAATATGTGCAGTCAATGTACATTAGCGTGTCCTAAAGACTTTGAAATGAAGGATAGGTTTATGGATATTAGAAAAGAAATGATAAAAGCTAACAACGGCAAGTCTCCTATGAAGGGACATAATGCAATAGAAATGCATCAATTGCTTGGTTTCTCTAAGCTATTTAATACAGCTAAACCAGCTAAGAGGAGGTCTTAATCATGACAAATAATACTGGAAAGACCAAAAGAGTATTTATACCTGGCTGTAGCTTACCATCATATAATCCTAAGCTTGTAGAAGCTACATTAGAATACTTACAGGAAAAATTGCCAGGTACAGGTGCAATACTTAAATGCTGTGGTAAACCTACAAAAGCATTAGGGCAAGTTGAGAAATTTAAAGAAAGATATGGAGAACTTCAGGCTGAAATAGACAGATTAGGTGCTGAAGAAATAATAGTAGCATGTCAATCCTGTTATTTAACTATGTCAGAGTATAGCCCTAATCAAAAGGTAACTTCACTATGGGAGCTATTCCCTAAGATTGGATTACCTGAAAAATCAAAAGGAATAGGTAAGAACAGTGACATTACGATTGCTATTCATGACTCATGCCCAACTAGAAATGTTCCTGCAATTCATGATGGTATCAGGTGGATAATGAACGAGCTTGGATATAAGGTTGAAGAACCACCACACACAAGAGAGAACACAAGATGCTGTGGATTTGGTGGAATGATAGTACCAGCTAATCCTGATCTTGCACTTAGAATCATGAAAAGAAGAACAGCGGAGGTTCAATCAGACTACATGGTAACATATTGCGCAGCATGTAGAGAATCAATGGTTAAAGGTGGAAAGAAAGCAATTCATATACTTGATTTAATATTTGATGGTCCTTGGACTTCAAGATCAGAGTTTCCAGGGGTACCAGGAGGTCCAATAACAAGCTGGGCTAACAGATATAAATCAAAAACAGCTATCAACAGAGTTCTAAAATAATATGATATAAGTTTATAAACTAGATCACTAATAGGAGGAATGTTCGTGAAAAAGTTTTTATTATTAATTTTATCATTAATGTTGGTTATTGGTGTTGTTGGATGTAGCAAACCTGAAGTTAAGACTGAGAAGGAATTACAAAAACAAGAGGATAAATACTCACAGTATGCAAATCAAGATGTAATAATCAGCGCGAAAACTGCTAAAGACATGATTGATAAAGGTGGCAATATAGCAGTTATTGATATAAGAAAATCCACAGAATACGCTTTAGGACATATATCAAGTGCAATGAGCATTTGGAGACCAGACTATGAAAGTACGAACTATCCTTTTGAAGGTATGAGAGCTGAAAAGGAAAAGATAGAACAGCTTTTAGGTAGTTTGGGAATCGATAACGAAACTATGATTCTTCTTTATGATGGAAAAGGAGATTATGATGCAGCTAGATTTTGGTGGATACTAGATATGTATGGTCATGATAAGGCAGCCTTAATAGACGGTGGAATTGATGGTTGGAAGGCAGCAGGTCTTGAGACTACAACAGCTAAACCTGAAATAACAGCAAAAGAATATAAATTTGAAAGCAATGTTGATGAAAATAAACTAGCTACTCTTGAAGATGTAAAGGCTGCATTTGATGATCCAAATGTAATAGTACTTGATACACGTTCTATAGATGAGTTTACAGGAAAAGACTTGAAGAGTGGAGCATTTAGAAAAGGCAGAATTCCTCAAAGCATATGGATTGAATATAAAGAAGCTATAAATACTGGAGAGGGAGCTGATATGACATTCAAATCTGTAGAAGAGCTTAAAAAGCTATATGAAGGAAAAGGTATTACTAAAGATAAAACTATAATACCTTACTGTCAATCAGCAGTACGTTCAGCTCATACAACATTTGTATTAACACAGCTTTTAGGATATGAAAATGTCAAAAATTATGATGGATCTTGGATTGAGTGGAGTTACTATGAGGACTTACCAATAGAAACAGGAGAAGTAAAATAGAGGGGGGAAACTGTTATGGAACACGCTAAAAAGAAAGGCTATGGAAAGCTAATAGGTATAGTCGTTGTAATAGCAGTTATTATTGGACTAATGAAATATTTTGGATTATTTGAATATATTAGCTTAGAGAATATGCAGAACTTAAAAACATGGATAAATGGGTATGGAATGCTTGGTCCTATTATATATATTGTATTATATATAGTAGCATGTATTTTCTTCTTACCAGGATTACCTATAGCAGTACTTGCAGGGCTAGCTTTTGGGCCAATTATGGGTGCATTATGGGCATCAATAGGAGCTACTTTAGGAGCTTCAGCAGCTTTTCTAGTAGCTAGATATGCAGCTAGAGGAATGGTAGAAGGCTGGGTAAAGAAGAATGAAAAGCTAAAGAAAATTGACGAAGGTGTTGAAAAACAAGGATGGAGAATGTTAATGCTTACTAGATTAGTGCCTATATTCCCATTCAATGTGCAAAACTATGTTTATGGATTAACAAACATTAAACTTTTAACATACATGGTAGTTTCTTTCATATGTATGATACCGGGAGCAGTTGCATTCACATTTATGGGTGGGTCCATAGTAAGTGGAGATGGAAATATTGGAAAGACACTTATGTATCTAGGTATTGGAGCTGTTTTCTTCGTCGTAATATCTTTGCTTCCAGGGTGGTTGAAGAAAAAGAAAGGAGTAGAGTTATAACAGTTACTTATATTCATAATAAAGTGTTATAAACAAATGCTTGTTAAATTATTTACAATCGTGCAACATGTGTTATACTGACATTGTAGATAATTTAACAAGATTTTCAGCAAAAAACATGACAAATAGGAAGGGGATAGAAAAATGTTAAAGAAAAAAGCTTTAGTAGCTATGTTATTAGTTGTTGCATTAGTATTTTCTTTAGCTGGTTGTGCTAAAAATGAAACTCCAGCAGCTGAGAACAATGTAACAGAAAATCCTGGTGAAAAACCTACAGATCAAAATACTGAAGAGTCAGGTAGTGAAGCTACAGTTGATAAAGGTTATGCAAATCCAGACAGCTTAGTAACAGCACGACAATTAAAAGATATGCAAGATGTTGTCATAGTGGACTTCAGAGATGCGAAGCTTCCTGGAGGATACATACCTGGAGCAGTAAAAATTAAAAGAGATGATATAGCAGCAGAGGTAAATGGAGTTAAGGGAATGATAGCTAGCAAAGAACAGATTGAAAAGGTTCTAAGCAAAGCAGGAATAAAAAATGATGATACAGTAGTTATATATGATGCTGACAAAGAACTATGGGCAGCTAGATTATGGTGGGTAATGAAAGTTTATGGACATGAAGATGTAAGACTTCTAGATGGTGGAGTAGATGCTTGGACAGTAGCTGGTTTTGAAACTGAATCATCAGCAGCTGAGAAAGAAGCAACAACTTATACAGCTAAAGATGCTAACACAGATTTAATTGCAGATTTAGAACAGATAAAAGCAAGCTTTGACAATGAAAACTCGGTTGTTTTAGATACTCGTTCTGAAAAAGAATGGAATGATGGACGTATTCCAGGAGCGGTTTGGATTGAATGGACTCAAGCTTTAAATGAAGATGGAACATTCAAGAGCGGAGAAGAGTTAAAAGCGTTATATGAGGCTCAAGGTATAACAATGGACAAAGAAGCTATAATGCCACATTGTAAAAGTGCTGTAAGAGCAGCTCATACAATGTTTGCACTTCAAGAACTTCTTGGATATGAAAATGTTAAAAACTATGACGGTTCATGGCTAGAATATGAAAAATCAGGACTTGAAATAGAAAAATAATATTAGGTTACAAAAAATACGATTAAAATGCACATCGCTTTCGATGTGCATTTTAATTTGTTTACAAACAATTAATAAACAATATAGTTTTTTCATTATTTTAATGGGTATATAACATTCTATCTGCAATATAAATATAGGGGGAATAAATGTGATATTTAATAGAAAAAAATATGAAATAATCATTGAAAAATTAATTTCAGGAGACTTTGAAGTAGCTGAAGCTGAAATGTCTAAGGATCATATTATTAACAAATTACTAGAGCTGTCTACTAAGATATCTACAAATAAAGAGGATGTCAAATACATAATGAATGCTGTACTTGATATTGCTGTAGAAATCAGTGCATTTGATGTTAAGCTTAATCATTATTCAAATGATATAATAAATACTACAGATGAATTAAGTGAGGTTACTGATACTATGCT
This sequence comes from Brassicibacter mesophilus, assembly GCF_050433385.1. Lineage (NCBI taxonomy): Bacteria > Bacillati > Bacillota > Tissierellia > Tissierellales > Thermohalobacteraceae > Brassicibacter > Brassicibacter mesophilus. The sequence continues at coordinate 25,589 of NZ_JBNPXI010000028.1, read as the reverse complement.
TGGAGTATTTGAAGAAATATCTGCAAGCATGTCAGAATTAGAGCATAATTCCAATGAATTTGCAGGAAATTTATCAAGAATATCTGATGACAGTGAAGAATTAAAGAAAAATACTATGTCTAGTAATGAAATGGTTGCTAAAATACTAAAAGAAATTGAATTTGTTTCAGGTATTTCAGGTTCAATGTATAATGATGTAGAGGGACTAATAGAGGCAACAGACAAGGTAAGCAAGGTTCTAGCTAATATTAACCAGATAGCTGAACAGATAAATATTTTAGCACTAAATGCATCTATTGAGGCCGCTCGTGCAGGAGAGCATGGGAAAGGTTTTACTGTGGTAGCAGAAGAGGTGAGAAAACTTTCAAATAGCACAAAACAGATGCTGGATTCTCTTAATGCCTCTATTGATGACATAAACAGTGCATCAAGAAAAAGCTCTCACAGTGTTACTCAGTCTGTGAATGAGGTAAACAAGGTTCGTGATCAGCTTCATGGATTAAGTGAAATATTTAATAAAAATACACAAGTTATTGAGAACACAGCAGAGAAATTAAATAGCATTGCTGATACAAGCAATGAATTGAGCTCCGCTACTGAACAGATAAGTGTTGCAATGAATGATACAACGCATATAGCAGAAAAAGTAAATAGCATTTCAATGATACTTACTAGTATTGCACAAGATATTAATAAAACAGCAACATCAATTGAAAAAGTGGAGGAGAAAGTAGACCATGCTGCAAAAATAAGTGGGAGACTGGGGACAGACACATTCTATAGAGTTACTAATCAAGAGTTTATAAACACAATTAAACCTGCAATTGTAGCGCATAAAAACTGGGTAAATGTATTGTCTAATATGGTCAATAATATGAAAGTTTCGCCACTTCAAACTGATGGTCATAGATGTGCCTTTGGACATTTTTATCATTCTGTAAAGCCTCAGCATGCTGAAATTTTAGAGGTATGGAATAGTGTTGATTCATATCATGAAGAATTGCACAGAATTGGCTCAATAGTGATTGACTTAATAAAAAAGAATGATCAGCGGGAGGCAAAAATATATGTGGATAAAGCGAAAGAAATATCGGAAACGATAATATCCATGTTTAGTCAAATGATAGATATAGCTATTAAGCTTAATGAAAAAGGAGAATATGTACTGTAAGCACATTATATTTTAATGGTGTGCTTTCTTTTTTTATATTATAATAATTTATGAGAGAAAAAATCGAATAAACTATTTTAAAGGGGGAAAATAATGAAAAAAGGGGATATTATCTGGGGACTTGTATTAGCATTGTTTGTATTAATAATAGTAATGCCTGTAACTCATGACATATTTGTAAAGCTTACAACAGAACATCCGTATATAGGAGGATTTATTAAGTTTTTTATACTTGCGACTATGGGAGAGTTATTAGCTATAAGAATTGCTAAAGGTAATTGGAATATACCTTGTGGAGTAGTTTATAGAGCTGCAATATGGGGTTTTCTTGGAATGGTTATAACTTTGATATTTTCAGTGTTTGCAAACGGTACCATGACGGCATTAGAAAATAGAATGTTACCAGGAAAAGGCTCAAAGCTTGCTTTTGCTTTTTTTACTAGTGCTATAATGAACTCAACATTTGCGCCTACTATGATGGCATTTCATAGGGTAACAGATACATATATTGACCTAAAATATGAAAGTAAAAATCAAAAAGTTTCTATAAGTGACATTACTTCTAGAATAGATTGGAATGGATTTGTTTCATTTGTAGTAATGAAAACTATACCGTTTTTCTGGATACCAGCACATACTGTGACCTTCTTACTTCCACCTGAATATAGAGTTTTAGCTGCAGCACTTCTCTCTGTAGCACTAGGAGGAATACTTGCTTTTGCTAAGAAAAAGTAAATTGTTTTTAACATGAGAAAAACGTTATGAAGTTATATATATTCATAATGAAGAGAAAGACGTTTTCATACTAAGGGGGATAATATGAGATTTATCGACTTAACACAAACTATTTCTTCAACTATGCAGGTATATCCAGGTACAGAGCCACCTATTCTCAATGTCCCATGCACTGTCGATGAACACGGATTTAAAGAAACAGAAATAACATTTTATAGTCATACTGGAACCCATATGGATTCTCCAGCACATATATTTAGTGATGGGAAACCATTAGATGATTTTTCTGTTGACTCTTTTTATGGTACTGGGATTGTAGTAGACTGTACAGACATTAAATATGGAGGAGAGATTACTGAAGATCATATAAAATATCTAGGATCTGATGTTGAAGAGTTTGACTTTGTATTGTTTTATACTGGTTGGGACAACAAATGGGGGAGTGATGATTATTTTAGAGGATTCCCAACCATATCCTCAGGACTTGCTGATAGACTATGCAAGCTTAATATTAAGGGAATAGGTATAGATGCCATATCAGTAGAGCCAATTACTGCTAATAAACTAGAAATACATCATAAGATATTGGGAGAAGAGAAAATAATCATAGAAAACCTTAAAAACTTGAAATTACTTATAGAAAAAGAATTTTCTATTTGTGCATTTCCTTTAAAATTTGAAGATGCAGATGGCGCACCAATAAGAGCTGTGGCATTAATAACTGATAGAAGCCTGTAATAGGCTTCTGTTTTTTTATTATGAATAATAGGAATGTTAATAATGTTATACTTATATAGAAAAAATATTTATATAAATAAAAAGAATATTTAATGTAGAGATAAAATGGAGGTAAATATGAAACTAATTTTTGCTGTAGATAATAATTGGAACATTGGATACGATGGGGATATGTTATTTAAAATATCAGAAGATTTAAAGCGATTCAGAAGTCTTACAGAAGGCAATATTATTATAATGGGACGAAAGACATTTGAATCATTACCAGAAAAGAAAGCTTTACCTAATAGGATAAACATTGTTATAACAAGAGATAAAGAATATAAGGCACATAACATTATTGTAATCAATTCATTAGATAAGCTTTTTCCACTGATTGAGAAATTAAAGTCTTCTTCAGAAAATGAATTAGAAACCTTTGTAATAGGGGGAGGAAATATTGCTCGTCAACTTATATCATATTGTAATAAAGCCCATATTACTAAAGTATTTAGAGCTTTTGAAGCCGATACTTTGATTCCAAACCTGGATTTAGATGATGACTGGAAAATTGAAAAAGAATCAGAAGTATATAGGCAGAATAATTTATTATATAAATATGTAGATTATATTAGAATCAATTGAGATAATTTTCTATTTAGTCATGATATAATATTTATAAATATGTATGCATATTAGGAAAACCATGTTAAGGGGGAAAAAAAATGAGACCAATCGATATGCACTGTGATACAATCTTAAGATTAATGAATGATAAAGAAAACCTAGGACTATATGAAAATGAATTTAGTGTAGATATCAAAAAAATGCAAAAAGGTAATTCTTTAGCTCAGTTTTTTGCTATGTATGTAGACTTAAAAGATAGGTGGGATCCTATGGAAGCATGTCTTGAGATGATAGATAAATTTTATGTTGAACTCGAAAAAAATGCTGATAATATTGCTGTAGCAACTAATTATGAAGAGATTATTATAAATGATGGGGAAGAAAAATTATCAGCTGTTTTAACTATAGAAGAGGGCGGAGTGCTTAAAGGGAAACTACATAATTTAAGGAATTTCTATAGGTTGGGAGTACGGGCAATAACTCTTACATGGAATACTACTAATGAGATAGGGTTTCCTAATATAAAAGATGAGTATAGGAATAAGGGGCTGACTAGTTTTGGAGAAGAAGTCGTACATGAAATGAACAGACTTGGGATGCTAATAGATGTTTCACATCTCTCAGATAAAGGATTTTATGATGTTGCAAGGATAACTTCAAAACCTTTTATTGCATCACATTCTAACTCTAGAGCTGTAAAAGAGCATTTTAGAAATCTTGATGACGATATGATAGAAGCTCTTTCAGAAAAAGGAGGAGTAATGGGGATATGCTTTGAAAAAGACTTTCTGGGAGAAAGTGAGATAGCTCGAGTTGAAGATATGGTTAGACATATAAACCATATAAGAGATATTGGAGGAATAGATGTTATAGCATTAGGTTCTGATTTTGACGGATGTCATCCTAATGGAGAAATAAGCAACATAAGTGAAATAGAAAAGCTGGCATATGCCCTTAAGAGTAGTAATTTTTCAGAGGATGAAATAGATAAGATATTTTATAAAAATGCTTTGAGGGTAATTAAGGATGTAATGTAGATTGATTCAGTAAAAGGGGGACAAAATGAAAAGAAATCTATTGATGCTGTCAACACTAATGATAGTAATAGCTATATTGTTATCTGGATGTATACCAGGAGATGGGAGTTATACAAATGATGACCCGGCAGGTTTTTTATCAGGGATATGGCACGGTTGGATTGCACCAATTTCACTAATAATAAGCTTATTTAAACCTAGTATCCGATGTTATGAAGTAATAAACACTGGCTGGTGGTATGATTTTGGTTTCTATATAGCGATAATAAGTGGATTTGGAGGAATATCATTTTCAAGGAAGAAAAGTAAACAGAAGTAATGGTTGGGAATCTTCTATAAAATTAAATTTAATTTTATAGAAGGTTTTTTTATAACCCATAGGAAGGTTCTAGTTTTCCTTAATATTAGCTTTCCGTAAAATGGGTTTCAAAAAAGACTTCCTTAATATATTAATGTTTCAATAAAAGCTTTTTTATAACCCATAGGAAAGCCCTAGTTTTCCTTAATGCTAGCTTTCCGTAAAATGGGTTTCAAAAAAGACTTCCTTAATATATTAATGTTTCAATAAAAGTCTTTTTTATAATATTTATCCTTCAATAACGGTATACTTTCCTATATAATAACAGTTAGAGAAGAAATGGAAAGGAGCAACCTATTGATGAATTTTCTTGAAGGACTTAACGATAAACAAAGAGAGGCAGTAATTACTACAGAAGGACCGCTATTAATACTTGCAGGAGCTGGGAGCGGTTATCATGACATTTATGTACAAAAATATTTATAGTACTTTAATATAGATAAATAGATGGATATAGAAGATAAACATATAGGGAGTAGTTCCTTATATGTTATTTTTATATATAAGTGAAATACAGGAGTATAGAAAATTATAAGATATCATGATAAAAATACCTCGTAAGTATAGTAATCTAGTGAAATAAATAGATATATGAGATTTAATATATGAGGAAGCTACTCATAAGTTTTGTCAGAAATATAAAGGAAACAAAATGAAAACAAAAAATCAAATATTGTAAAAGTATGAGTGAATTTGGAGGAATATTTTATTAAAAGTGGAATTAAACATTAAAGTAAATTTAGGAAGACAGAAAGAGGGAAGTCAATGAACAGAAAAATTGGGTTAGTGTTGGCTGGAGGTGGAGGTAAAGGAGCTTATCAAATAGGAGTATGGAAAGCACTTAAAGAATTTGGTATTGATAAGAATATTTCTACTGTTTCGGGAACCTCTGTAGGAGCAATGAATATGCTTTTATTTGCTCAGGGAAATTATGAAATAGCTGAGGATGTATGGATTAATATATCTTCAGACGATATATTGAATATAGATGCAGAAAGAATAGTAAATCATCTACCTAATAGATTTAAATCTAGAAAAATAGTTGATTTCTTTAAAAGTCATGGGCTTTTCTCAAGAGAAGGATTAATAAATATAATGGATAGATATATAAATTTTGATTCTATTTATGATTTAGATATGTTTGCAACTTGTTCAGATGTCACTGACTATCCTCCTGGAATTAGAGAAATATCAGCTTTTACAAATTGTGTAGTTGGGAAAAAGTTTGGCAAAGAAACATACTTTAAATTAAATAATTATTCAACAGACATGATAAAAAAAATTCTGCTTGCATCATCAGCTTTACCATTTATTTTTGATACAGAAGAAATAGAGGGTAAAATTTATTATGATGGAGGATTATGTGACAATGTACCTATTAAGCCTGTCTATGATGTTGGATGCAAAGTTATTTTTGTTATTCATTTGAATAGAACACGTGTAATTGATCATGATAAGTTTCCTGATGCACAAATATTAGAGATTGTACCACAAGATGAACAAGGAGGAACCATAAAAGGTACACTTGATTTTACTACTGATGGAGCAATGCGCCGAATAGAGCAAGGGTATAACGATACTATCAGAATAATAAAACCTATTTATGAAATGGGTATAACACAATATAAGCTAAAGAAGACATTATATAACTTACATGAAGATGAATTAAGGTTTAAAACAAAACATATTAAGGTTTTACAGGAGAGAGAAGACATAAAAGCAGAAATGAAAGTGCTGCTTGACTCAACTAAAATAGGAGGGAATGAATAGCATGGACTTAACATTAGAGTTAAAGAATAGCAATGAAATAACTATACAAAACAAAGCAGAAATAGATGAATTTATACAGAATGTTATTGAAGTTCATAAAGGAAATAGTGCTGCAATAAATCAACTTGTAATGGATAGTGTTACGGCCCTCACAATAAGTGAAGCTAGATCTAGTGAACTTGCAAATCAAGGGTTTTTCAGAAAATTGTGGGGAGGTATAACAGGTAAAAATCAAAAAATCAGAGCAGATATAGACAGAAATTTAGCTAAATCACAGTACGCATCTCAGCAAATGATTCAAAAACTTGCTGAGCAGAATCTACTTGCTTTTGATATTCTAACAGCAGTAAATAATAAATTGAATACACTAATGATAGAAGTTGATGAAGAAATAAATAAGATATACACTACTTTAGTAGTATTTTTTAAGCAAATAAAATCAGATTTAATTCAGTTAGAAAATAGAGTAGACAAGCTTGAGAGAAATACAAACTTACTTCATTGGAATACAACAATAGAATACCAGATCTATGATGGGGTAGATTATTGTGAACTTCCAAATATGGGGAAAATAGCTTGTATAGCTAGTGATTTTTATCATATTACAAGAGGTAAATGGAGTACTCAAGATATTATGTTATTAAAATCAACTCTTACAGATATAGGGCTGCCAATAAAATCCAGGATATCTTCAAAGGAGTTTTATGAATATCTAATAGATAAACCTAATTTTATAGATAGATTACTAAAAGAGATATCTGTAGATGGACTAACATCTTTAGAAGAGTATCAAGTTCCATTAATTAAAGGTATTGATAAACTTTCGAAACTTCAAGGTGAAGAAAAATATTTATTAGACACTGTTTCATCGCAGCTAAAGCTTTCAAATGTAAGATATGATGAAAGAGATATAAAACTTTCTATGATTCAATACTACCTAAAGGATAGAGCATTTATGAATACTGATGCTGAAGTTACGATATTTGATTTTGTTGTTGAACTATTGACAAATATTAATATGATAAATAATTCGATTGTTATGGGAGCAGAAATAGAAGAAGATGCAGATGAAGGCGAAGCAGAAGTAATAGAAGAGATATTATATGACGAAACTAGTAAAAATGAAAGGGGAAATAGTACAGCAAATATTAATAATGGAGGATTCGTAGCTAAACAAGGAGATTGGATATATTATAGAAACTACAAGGATTGTTATAAATTATATAAAGTTAAAACTGATGAAAGCCAGAAAACAAAAATAAGTGACCATGATGCAACATACATAAATATCGTAGGGAACTGGATTTATTATATAAATAATAACGATAAGAATATTTATAAAATAAAGCTTAATGGAAATCGCTTAACTAAGTTGAATAGTGGCCCTTCAAAAAATTTACTAGTCATTGAAGACAAGGTGTATTATATAAATGAAGAAGATGGAAAGTTATATAAGATGTTGAATGATGGGGATGAGAAGATAAAAATAACAGAAGACATTTGTCTATCTTTTGATATAAGAAATGGAAGGATATATTATATACATGAAAACGAAAGAAGTGGAAAGTTCCACATATATGTACTTGACATAAATGGGAAAAGTGAAAATGAAATTTGCAATGGATATTACCTATATAATGTTTTCGTACAAGGCAATTATATTTATTATAATCATGGAAAAGGGATTTTTTATCTAAATAGTGAAAAAAATAGTTCTACTATTATAAGTTATGGAAATGATTCTTTGATTTCGGAAAGTGCGTTTGGAGAACATATTGTGAATTTTAATGTTTTAGGAGACTGGACATACTTTATCAAATATGAATGTAATATAACGACTAATTTAAGAAACGGAAAATTTGAAGTGATTAAAATGAGAACAGACGGAAGTAATAAAACAATGCTAACAAGTGAAATGTACGCTGAACTTAGATATTTATCAATTATAGATGATAGTATATATTTTGTGAATCAGAAAGAAGATAAGATGTATAAAATGACAATGGATGGTAGTAATCAAGAAGAATTTTAGCATTGAAGATTAATATAATTTTAAACCACTTTAGTACATATACATTTTGTATAATTATTAAGATCAAGTATATTTTAACAAGCAAAAAACCTCGTAATGATGGTAAGTCTACGGAATATTTTTTTGTATTCATAGATTCAATAGAGACTAAATAAATAGGTAAAACCTAGGCAAGAAGAATTAATAGACGATTAAAATATTAGCGCTTATTTACAAAAGTAGATATGTTTTTTTATATAGATGAATAGATAGTTATTGTAGATAAACATATATGGAGTAAAACCTTATATGTTATTTTTTTATATAAGGTGATATAGATTAGCGAAAATATGAAAATTACCTCTGGAGAGTACACTTATTAGGCATAATAAATTTTATACTTTGATATGCAGGAGATATTCAAATATAAGAGTAACTCAAATATTAGAAATATTTAGGGGAATGTAAAGGAGATTGGGAAATTATGTAGAAACTTTATATATGTTACTAGATACGGATAACGGATAGATGAAAGTTGGTGATTATATGTTTATACCTTTTAGCGAAGATATGAAATACGCTTTTATTGATGAATGTGGGAATTTTGGTTTTGATTTTAATAAAAGTGGAAATAGTAGTCACTTCATAATCACCGCAATAGTCGTAGATAAAGATTCAGTTCAAGAATTAAGAAAAAGTATAGATAATATACGTAGAAAATACTTCCAAAATGGAGAAATAAAATCTTCAAAAGTATCCAGAAATAATCATGCTAGACGATTTCAAATACTGAATGATATTGTAAAGTATGACTTTAGAATTATTTCCTTAGTTGTAGACAAAAGAAAGATAAAGTCTGATACTTCTGGACTTAGATTTAAAAAACCATTTATCAAATATCTTCATAATTTACTATATAAAGAATTAAGACTAGTTTATCCTTGCTTAGAGATTTATGCAGATGAACATGGTAGCGAAAATTTCATGAAGGAATTTGCAAACTATGTGTATAAAACGAAAAATTTAATGCTTTTTGATACTTTCTTTTTCAAATATGTTAATAGCAAGGAAGAACCACTTGTTCAATTGGCAGATTTTATTGGTGGAACTATTTCATATGGCTTTGAAAACGATAAAATATGTAAAGAATATAGAGGTTTTTATAGGTTAATTGAAAATAAAATAAATGTTATCAGACAATGGCCTATTATATACGAGAATTATATCAAGAATTTAGATGTTATAGATTCATCAAAATATGATAGAAAAATTGCAGAATATTGTATTAGAGCAGCAGCAAAATATATAAAGGAGCATGAGAGCTCAGTTGATAATACAGAATTGGATAGAGTGTATGTCCTTAATTATCTATTGAATCAAATATATGTTTACAATCCTAGTAAATATATTTACTCAAAAGAATTGAGAGATTATTTAAGACGTGTTAGGAATAGCGAGTATGAAAATCATACATTTAGAACAAACATTATAGCTAATTTGCGGGACAATGATGTAATAATATCAAGTAGCTCTAATGGTTATAAAATTCCTGTTTCTGAGAAGGAATTATACTCATATACAAATATAACTCTTGGACAAGTTATGCCAATGCTTGAACGGTTAGATAAGGCAAGGAAGAGAATACTTTCAATAACTGATAATAACTTAGATGTACTTGCAGGAACAGAAAACGAAAAAATAAGAAAGTATTTTGATGGATGATTCTTGTTAATACATTATTATTGGAAGTAGCTTTTCTGAAATGTTTAAATAGGTTTACAGCAAAAGATAGTTTTATTAACCAATTTGTTAGGATGAGCAAAGTGTAATTAATTATAGTGGGAGGCCGTTCTATGGAATATGATGATTTTTTACCTAAACTAAGTGTTATAGAAGAAAAATATTTAGAAGAGGTCCAAGAACAAGTCAAATATTGTGTAACATGTCAACCTTATGATGGTGGTGATTATATATGGATTTTAGGCGAAGAAACTACGTTAGAAGATATATTTGAAGAATTTGAGGTTCCTGAGATATTTAGAGATAGAATTGCTCCTTACATTTTCTGCAACAACTGTGGAGCAAGGAACTTTGAGAGATATGATATTGTAGGCAAAGAAGATAGATTTGATAGAGAAACTAAAAAAAAGATAGAACAAGCAGAAAAAACATATGGTAAATTGATTAATTCATTTGAGAAACATTTGGAATTATATCCAACTTTAGGACATGCACATTCTTTGGGCAAAAAAATATATAGAGAAATAACTAGTGGGAATATAAGGACAGCTAAGTTGAATGGTTTATGGTATAGAGGTCGCATAGTATCAGAGTCAAAAGTTTACGATTGTACAGATTTAAATCCTCCGCCTTTCAATAAGGCTTCAGATGGTAGATATAATCATGCAGGACAAAGTGTATTATACATTGGAAATTCTAAAGATACAGTGGTTTCTGAAGTCTTAGAAGATGACACTAAGCCATCATTAATATGGTTACAAAATTATGAAATTAGTAAAGTAGATAATATATTGGATTTAAGAAGTGATTGGAACTCATTAGTAAGTTCAGAAAGCATAGTGGTGCTAGCAATTCTGACTAGTAGATTAATGGAGAAGAAAGTAACAGATAGAAAAAATAGATGGAAACCTGAATACTTCATAACTCGCTATGTAGCTGATTGTGCTCGTTTAGCAGAATATAAAGGCATAATGTATAACTCTACAAGGAGTTATGGTGAAAACGTAGCCTTGTTTGATTGGTCTGATTCGATGATTATACCTAGTGGTGATCCTAGAGTATATATACATAAACCTAAAGAAGATACATTTAATACAATAAGGTCATTTGAAGACTTATTTTAAGGCTTATTGGTATCCACTATATATAATAAATAAGGGAGAGAATTTATGAATAATTTGCTTTACTATCCTGGTTTTGAAATACAAGACGAGGCATGGCTGAAATTTGCTTTATTATACTTAGAGAAGATTAATACTATAGTACCTAAATCAGCAGAGAATGATTTAAGTAGTTATCATAAATATATTTTAGATAAAACGGACTTACTAGGAAGCTATAGTCCAGATTTTGATGAAAGTGAAAAAGCTACAGATGATGCAATTGAAACAATAGAAAAGATTGTAGATAACCCTATTAGGTATTGGAGAAGATTTGGTAAAGTTAAATATTTAGATTTTTGGAGAGATAAAAAACAACATAAATTTGAAATTTATCATGAGAAGTATTCTGATTATTTCGTATATTTCTGTATGGAAAACGGATTTGCTACAAAATCAAACAAAGGAATAAAAGTACCGGAAGATTTGGGACTAATATATATGTCTTTACTGGCTTACAGTATTAAAAATAATAAAGGATATGATATAATTTCTGATTCCAAACGGATAAGTAGACTCAGATCAATATCTAACCAAACTTGGCAGAAAAATAAAAAGCTTGAGGAATTAACAGCACTTAGGTCATTTGTTGATCTTGCAATCCCAACAGATATTATTGACATACCTATACAATCTATCATTGAGTTAAGAAATAAGTCAAGTTATAAGAAAAAACTCAATGCTTTTCATAAAATCGTTGACAAATTTAATACTGTTAATCAGTTGGATAAATTTAATGTACATGAACTGAAAACTGAAGTTGAATATAGAGTAAAAGATATTAAGTCTGACATAATTACACTGGGTACATCTGTAGCATCTGTTACTTTAGGTACATATATAGCAGTAGATAATAGTATGATGCCTATTGAATTACTTAAGGAATTAATAGGTGTAGGTTTTGTTATTGGAGGAGTGATTCAGTTATATCCTGGAATTAGGAATATAAATAATAAAAGGTTAGCAAAAAGCTATTTAACAGAACTAAAAAAATTAACTGTTTAAGAAGATTAGTAATTTCCATAATTGGTACTATGAGGAATTTGAAGAATTGAGGTGTTATAACGTGGATATCCAACAGTTTCTTGATGAATTAACTGAAGAAATATTAATAAATAATAAAAAGATTACCTTCTTTATTGGAGCAGGATTTTCGGTATGGTTTGGATATCCATCTTGGAATGGGTTGTTATATGATTTTTGTAATAAGTTAGCAGCTGAAGATATTTTACAAAAAGATTTTTTGAGTAATTGCAAAGATAAAGTTGATAAAGGTTATCCTATACCAAAAGCTTTTCATGATATATTGACTGAATTAAACTTAGATATAGATTACCTGCGGGATTTTGTAATTGAACACTTTAGAGAAATAGAAAGAATTAATAAAGACAAGAAATTTAGAGAAGATACAATAGATTTTATGAAGTACAAAGAATTGATTGAGTTAGGAAAAACTTCTAAAATTATAACAACTAATTTTGACACCTTAATTGAAGATGTTATTTTAGAAAAGTTTAATATAAAATCCAAGGTATTTTACTCTGATACTAATAAACTAAATAAGAAGTTCTTTTTACAGAACAAAAATGAGTACTCTATACTAAAATTACACGGTGACATTAATAAAAAAGACTCAATGATTATATCGCAACAGGATTATGAAGAAATGGTTTCTCATTCTAAATACAAATTAGTAAGACAAGCCTTAAAAAATGATTTTAGTACCAATATTACTATTTTTATTGGTTATAGTATCCGAGATGAAAATATAAAACAATTACTCATAGACAATAATGATACATATGGAGAAGATAAAGAAAAAAGTTATATAATAAACCTTAAAGAGTCTAGGGAAGTATTCTTAATAGAGGAAGGATTTAAAGAAAGTGATTCGAGATACATTGAAATGGGAGTTCAAGAAATATTTGTTTCCATATATGATGAATTATTAACGGTTTTGAGACATCTTAATTGTTTAATAAAATTAAAAGAAAAACATTTAGATAAAAATAAGATTATAACATCATTTAGAAATCAACAAGTAACTAATAAGTTTCAAATTTGGGATGGATTCCAATTTTCTTTGAGTTTATACAAGAATAGTTATTATAAAGAGTGCCAAAAAATTCTTGAAAAAGTTATTGAAAAATATCAAGGAGATAAAAATACAAGATGGGAATATATCTATAGTATGATGGGGGTACTCTATGAGTGCTCAGAAGATAAATTTATTAAAAATAAAGGGAAGGAATATTTAGATAAAGCAATAGAAATTTCTCAAAATATTGATGAAATATACAGTAATATTGGAAATCTTTATTTAGGAAGAGCAGTGGTAAGAAAATATGAAAGCGATATCTCACATAATTTAGGAATAATTCGAATTACAAATAAAGGAATGGCTACAAAAGCCTTAAACTACTTTATGAAGATTGAAGACAAAAATGAATATATTAAATATATGATAGTTGACTGCCTACAAAAATCTGGCAAAATAGATCAAGCTATTAAATTGGGCCAGGAATATAAGGAAGAATCAAATTATTATCCAAGAATAGATTTGGTCTTAGCGTTAATTTACTTTAATAAAGCTCAGGATCTTATTTATACTGAAGAAAAAGAAAAATTGCAAGATAGAAAAGAATACTATATAAAGAGTTATAATTTGTTTAAATATTTTATGAAAAGCAAGAAATATACTAATGAAACTAAAGAAAGTAAAATACAAATACTAAATGGCTATTGTCAGTGTTTAATAGAACTAGGTATGTATGAAGAATTAAACATACATTGTAAAGAACTGTTAAAAATAGAACCAGCAGAAAACAATGTACATCGATATATTATATATATGTATATAAATCAAAAACAATATGATAAAGCTATAGAAGAATGTGACTATGAGATTGAACATACGAAGGATATGGGAGGAAATTTACTAAAAGTTAAATATATTAAAGCCCAATGTATTCATGCAAGTGCGATTTTCACACATCAAGTGTTTGAAGCTATTAATATATGTAAGGAAATTCTAGAAAAAAGAGAATATTTTGATGTTACTTATTCTATTTCTCGCATGTATCAAACAATTGGAAGATTCAAAGAAATGAAAGAATATGTTGTCAAATCTTGTTATATATACCCACTTGAAGAAGGAGTATATAAACTAGCTCAAGATCTTTTATCTGGGCACTTTCAAGGTGAGGAAAAGGAATTTGACGTTAGACAAGCGATGGAAGATATGGGGAAATTACATCAATATAAAGTTGAATTTACTAAGAAACAAAATATAAAAGATAGACGAAAATATTACCTATACAAAGATATGGGCCTTACTACATCAAGAAAAACCAAAAGAATTATGATTGAGGACAACATCACTCTCAAGGATTTTTTATTGGGTGTATTAAAATCATCTGTTACTAATGAAACAAAGGAAAAATTGGACAAAGCTTTTCATTATTATACAATTAAAGAGTATAACAAAGTTTATGAAATTATACAGACTTATAAAGATTTGTATTGGGAGAATCATATTTTTAAATATGTATATACAAACACCTTAGCTAATACCAATAATAAAGATGAAGCTTTAAGTATATATGAAAATATTTTAGAAAGTGAAATGGAATATTATAATGATAGTCAGAAAAAACTCATTCACTTTTATTGTGGTGATTGCTATTTTGCAAAAGGTGATTGTATTAAAGCTCATGAACAATATTCAGAATCATATAAAATTGATGTTAAATTTGCAAATGCTCTATTTAAATTGGGGGAAGTTAAGTATAAATTAGCGTTACTAAATATAAATAGTGATGTTTTTATACAATTGCTAGCTGGATCAGAATTATGTTTTAAAGAGTATATTAAACTAGACAGCTATACTTGGGAAGCATATGCTAATTTAGCCATTATTCAATATAGTCTAGGTAAACTTGCTGATATGGTAGATACTTCAATTAAATTAACAGGATTTATATTACAGCCTAATCTCCAAGTTGTAAATTATAATAGAATTCTTTTTGGTTACTTGCTATTAGAAGATGATGAAAGCGTGAAAAAATATATTGATAGGTTTGAAAATATAATTTGTAGCTTAGATTTATCTAGAGTACATAAAAATAACATATATTTGTACTATCAATATAAAGGATATTATTACAGTAATTATTCTTACGAAGAAGCAGTTAAAGCGTTTGAAGATGCTTATGGGATTTATCCAACAGAAGAGAATAAAAGAAGGTTGGAAACTGTTAGAGAACCAGGCTCAACACATTATTTGGAATTTGGGGATAAGACTATAGTACGAGGAGGAGCTAAACCTAAGGAAATTATTTTAAAAAAACTTACTTAAAATTAGAGAAAATTTAATTGAGAGTTATTGGAAATTAAAAAAAGGTATAGCTATCCAAAACAGATACTTTTTTTGACTTAGAAGAAAAAAGGCTTATTTATTATGGAATAAATATAACTTGTAAGTATAAGAAATGTTGTTAATGGCAAACAACATAATAATAAGTAAAACTAGCATAATTTATATTGTACATTTTAATGAATAGAGGCGACTGTTATGAAAGAGATTTTAAGCAAGTATAGAGAGCGATTAATAAACCTAAGTAGTAGAAATAGAAGCCTTGTTATGAAGAAAATCTATAAAAAGAGAGCTTTTGACCTAAGCAGATTGAATAGTAAGGATAGAGAAATATCTGATGAACTATTAGAGTTTATCATTAGCAGAACGGAAAAAAAACTATTACTTTTGGATGATCCATATAAAGAGAGAATAGAAAGAATAAATCAATTAGAAGATACTATTCGCACAGATAAGAAAAATGAGCTAAATGAACTAATAGATAAAATATCTGATACTGAAGAACTTAAAAAACAGAAAGATTTAATAAATAAGAAATACGAAGAAAAGCTGAATACGGAAACAGAAAAAATTGAAAAGGAAATCGAAAAGCTGATTGATTATTCAACAAGTTTATCTTATCTACATCGAGAAATTAATGCATTAGAAAAAGAAACAGGGAGATATGAGTTGTTTGTTGGATATCCTTTTGTGGAAGGTAGGTTTCAGGATAGAACCTTTGTAAAAGCACCCTTGTTGTTATTTCCAATTAGAATTCTAAAAGATAACAATAGATGGCATATGCAAAATATACAAGAACAAGACATTTTAATAAACAAAGTGTTCGTTTTTGCTTATGCTAAATATAATGAAATTAAAATTAAAGATTTTGAAACAGAATTTTCATCATTAGATGATTTCAATGAAGAGAAAATTGAAAGCATTTTAAAGTACTTATATGATAATAAGATAACAATCCAGGATATTGGAAGTAGACAGATAGAGAGATTTATTGATTATACAGAAAAAAACATACCAACTTACAAGAATGGTGAATTAGTACTAAAAAACTATTTAATATTAGGTCAATTTCCTATTTCAAATTCTATTTATAATGACTATCAGCTGTTAGAAAAACAAGATACAGATAATGAACTGCTACGTAAGTTATTGGTTAATGGTAGTGAGTATGAGCAAACTGATATGGATAATGACAACGATGGTGATAGATTATCTTTATCAGAAGAGGACATATTTTTTCTAACTCCATTAGATTATAGTCAAGAAAATGCGGTTAATAATGTTAATAAGACGGATCAGTTAGTAATCTACGGACCACCAGGAACGGGTAAGTCTCAAACAATTGCCAATATAATTACAGATGCATTAGCAAAAGGGAAAAAAATATTAATGGTATCCCAGAAAAAAGCAGCACTTGATGTAATTTACAATAGACTTTCTGACTTAAATTCAAAAATTACTTTAATTCATGATGCTAATAAAGATAAAAAGGCGTTCTATGATAAAGTTAACCGAATTATAGATGATATTCAAGTGGATAGTAATAATGAAAGGATTTTTGAAAGTATAAAAGTTAAGGCACGTACCATTGATCAAGGAATTAAATCTTTAGAAAAAATTGCTACTATATTACACCAACCCAGAGATTTTGGATTAACACTTCAACAAATGTATTCGAAAACAAAAAATATTAATTCTAAAGAAGATACTAGATTTAATGACTTTAGAGTATTTCGTCATAATAATAAATTTACGAACTATACATATCAGCAATTGAGAAGTGCAATAGACAATATATCGTGTAATATTGTATTAGATAATTATTTTAAAAATAAAAAAATGCTTTTAGATAATTATATGCTAGATGAACTAAATCCTAATTTTGATTATTTAGAAGCTCAAGAAATAGAAAATAGCATTGAACAAATAGCAAAATGCACAGAATATATAAAGATACTATCGATGGATAATAAACAATTTTCTTTACTTGTAAGTAAATATAAAGAAAAAAAGTATAATGTGGCTGATAATGATTTAATTGTGTTGGCTGGGGACATAAATAAGAGTGAAAATGGATATTTGTTGGTTCCGCTGAATAATGGAAGATGGTGGAGCTTTGTGTATTGGCTGAATTATGGGAAGAATAAGAAACAGGAAGAAGAAAACAAAAAAGAATATAATATTAGAGAACAAAAGATATATGAGGAGATCAAGAAATGGAATAATATTATCAAGGAAGCAATAGATAATACTGAGATTATAAAATCGATTCTTAAGGAAGACTCATATTTTAAGATAATAGGTCAGTTGCTAAAAGGAGAACAATTAAGTGAAAAGTTATTCAAATTAGTAGATGCAATAGAGGATTATGAAGAATACAGAACAACATCTTATAAAGTTAATTTATTGAGCCATCTAGAGAAAGAATTATTAGAATATGCAAATAAAGGTACTAATAATAGTGAGAACTTGAAAATTGAACTTAACAAGATATTAGACTGTGTTATTCTTTCAAAAATCTTAGAAGTTGAAAAAACAATTGATGATACTTCTTTGCTAGATTATTCTCGATTTGATGAATTAACTGCTAGCATTTATAAGTTGATGATAGAAAAAAACAAGCTTACACCAAAGCTTATAATGAATGATTGGAATTTGAGACTTATAAACTTAATGAATTCTGGAGCATTTAGAGAGTATAAACGACAGGCTGGTAAAAAAAGAATGCTATGGCCTATTCGTAAGTATATTACTGAGTTCGAAACCCTAGTATTTAATACATTCCCATGTTGGCTTTTGAGTCCTGAGACTGTGTCTGACATATTACCTCTAAATGAGGGTATGTTTGATATGATTATATTTGATGAAGCTTCGCAGCTATTTATTGAAAACGCAATACCTACAATATTTAGGGGCAAACAAGTTATTGTTGCAGGAGATGATAAGCAATTAAAGCCTAGTTCAACATTTAAAGTGAAATTTGATGATATTGATGAGGAAGAAATGTCCCTTGAAACTGCTGCTGCTTTAGAAGAAGAAAGCTTACTGGATTTAGCTAAGGTAAACTATGATTCTGTTTATTTAAACTATCATTATAGATCACAATATGATGAGCTTATAAATTTTTCGAATTATGCTTTTTATGGCGGCAAGTTACAGGTTTCTCCAAATATAGCACATACTAATGCTATTCAACCGCCAATTCAACGGATTAAGATAGATGGAACATGGATAGATAGAAAGAATATTAAGGAAGCTGAAAAAGTAGTAGAACTTGTTTCTGAGATTTTAATGAAAAGAAAAAATAACGAAACAATAGGAATTATTACTTTTAATATCAGTCAAAAAGATTTAATTGAAGATCTTTTGGAAAGAAAATGTAGAATAGATCCTGAATTTAAAGTAAGGTATACAGTTGAAATTGATAGAAAAACTGGTAATGAAGATGTAAGCTTGTTTGTTAAGAACATTGAGAACGTGCAAGGTGATGAAAGAGATATTGTTATATTCTCCATAGGTTATGCGCCTAATGAACATGGTCGTATTTCTGTTAATTTTGGTGCGCTATCTCAAGATGGAGGAGAAAACAGACTTAATGTTGCAATAAGTAGAGCTAAACGTAAGGTATTTATTGTTACTTCTATAGAACCAGAGGAATTAAGTGTTGATGGTACAAAAAATTTGGGTCCTAAATTGTTTAAAAAATATCTTCAGTATGCCAAAGAAGTATCAAATGGAAATATTCAAAATGCAAATGAGATACTTTATAGTTTAATTGATTCTGATGTTGAAATGAATAAATCAGTGAATTATGATAGTGATTTTGAAATGGAAGTTCGAGATGCTTTAGTAGAAAAAGGTTATATCATACATACTCAGGTAGGAGTATCAGGGTATAAGATAGATCTTGCAGTATATGATAAAGTATCATCAAAATATATACTTGGTATTGAATGTGACGGTGCTACATATCATAGCTCAAAATCTGCAAGGGAGCGGGATATACATAGACAGAGATATCTTGAATCAAGAGGATGGAAGATTGTAAGGATTTGGAGTAGAGATTGGTGGCGTAATCAATCAACAGAAATAAATAAGATAGAAAGCATTATCAATTTATACGAAAGAAAAGAGTCAGATAAAGGTGCGAATAAACATGTGGAATTGAAAGTAGTCCAATCTAATCAGATGAGAGTAATTACTAATGATAAAGCTATTGCACACAAAAAACCAAAAGAAAAAATTGTTGGTGCTGAATCATTAATAGATAGAAATACTATATGGTATGGAGATAGCGTGGTTCTAAGAGATATTGTCACTAAAGAGACTTATGAAATTACACTAGAGGCAAACAAATACAACCGTGAGTTTATGAAAGATATTGAAAAGAAGTTGCTAGGACATAATATTGAGGAAAAATTTAATTATTCAGGTTTTGTGTATGAGGTAATGAAGGTTAATAAGAATATTAGGACAGGTTTATAGCTAAAGTAAAGGTTGATTACACATATAAATTTAGTGTAGTCCGCCTTTGTTTTTTTGTTCTTGTGTGGTTCAAGTCATGAACGATATTCAGAAACTTCATACTTTTCTAATATTAAATTTGGGTCTAATAGTTTTATTATTGAGTTCATAGTATTCTTCACTATACTTCTAAAAAGTATTCCTTTTTTTTTATACATATTATTCAAGATAAGTTATGATTTCAACTAACTGTGGAAAGAACCGGTTTTCAATTGATAAATACATAAGATTTTATGACCAAGGAAATTTATTGCTTAATGGAATAACTGATGTATATGTGAAATTAGGCGATACGATAAAAAACTATATTAATTGATAGGTAAAAGTTAAATACTTCTTTGAAAATTACGAAAGCTTAAATATGAACACATGTACTTCATAGATTATTTTTTGTTGAAGTTAGGCCCATAATATTTAATATAGTGATTACCAAATATATATGTTGTGTAAAATATAACTACAAAAATAATTTAAAAATTATAATACAGATAAAAAAATGTAAAAAACAATTACAAATACCACTTGAAAATATAAAATTCACATATTATAATTATAAAAAAAAGAGGTTTTACATGATGCATAATTCTGTAATATTTAAAGAGTTATTACTTTTTTTACAAGATAATCTAAAAGAATTAAGAAATAATGAAGGTATGACGCAAGAAGAAGTATCAAAGTTAATTGGGGTATCACGTGCAACGGTAATTAATATTGAAAATAAAAAGAAAAAGATATCTACGTTAATAGGAAGAGCATTATATAGCCTTTTTCAAAACGACGAGATTATAAAAAAATTTATAAATGACCAAATAAGAAAAAGTGAAGAAATTGATGTTAATAATATTAGCAAGGATGCCTCTATTAAAAACTACATAAATAACGGTATTTTTTATAAAGAAAAAGTTTTTCCGACTATTAGTTTTAATATTGCAGAGGATTCTGAATTAATTTCTTTTTTCAATCATGATACAAAATGAAAAAATAAGTACTTTTATTAAGAATTTAAATAATGAAGTAAAAATTTTTTTGTACTGGCTATATAAGAACAATAGTTACTATATACAGTTAACGAGTAAGGCATCAAATATCATAGTAGGAGGGTCAAACTATAATATAATAACTGAAGATTTAAGAGAATATTTGAATACTCAACTTAAGAATGATATATACAAAAAACTTGTTTTTAGATTATAGAATTGTTGTATTATAAATGACAACAATTGGATTTTAAAAAATAATGAGGATTTTTAAAAAAAGGATTTTTATACTCATAATAAAACAATTGTAATTTTTATGTTTTAGATTACATGTTTTTAGTGAGCGTAAAAATCCTTTTTATATATTATATAACTTAAAATTTATTAAGAAGGTGAACAATGAATATTAATTATAAAAAGAAGATTAATGGACTATGCTTTGTTGATACTGTTTTTAATGATGATGAAGAAACTAAAATTGGATCACTTATTTTTGATAGTAAGTGCCAAATAGTACCAGAAGCTTTTGATTACATAATGTATTTGACCAAAAACGAAACTAGTAATTTTAATAGTATTAACAGAAGAACGAGAGACATTTTATTTTTATATGATTTTCTAGTTGTTGCAAATATTAAGATATATAATCTTAATGATTCAGCAATAGATGAAATTATTCAATTTCTTAAGATTGTAAAAGTTAAGAAAGAGTCAGAATATGATAATTTTAAAAAGAATAAGTACGCTATTGAAAGAACTTTATTTAAACATTTAGAACTAGTATCGCACTATAAAAATTCCAAAATAAGGACTTATTCAGATAATATAACAAATTTAGCCCATAATTCAATATATAGAATTATGACTAACATAATATCTTTTCTCAAGTTTTTAACTAAGAAAAATGGACAAGTACCATATTTTGATAATAATAAGTTACCTACTGATAGGCAGGTAAGAAAAAAATTACAAATAAATGGAATATATGTTGAAAAGTTTAAAATAGAAACTGTAGATATAGACATGATTTTCAGTGATGAAGAACTAGATAGATTATCATTTGAGATGTCAGGATGTAAAGGCTATCTTAGACTTTTTACTTTTTTACTTGAAAAAACAGGTATGCGTCCTGGAGAGGCATTAGGGATTCAAATAGTAAATTTTGATGTTAATAATATTAAAAATATAAAAGGTGATATAGTTCATAGAAAAGGAAGGTGGGAAATAAAAATTATATTTAGGCCAGGAAACCCCACGGATTCCTTAGCTAAAAGTCATAGTAATAGAATCATAGAATTAAAGCATGAAGAAAATTATTTGTTTGAAATGTTATTAGATAGATATTTAAAATGGAGAAAGTCAATTTTAAAGGGAAAAAAGCTTAAGTGGCTGTTCATATCTAACAGGGGAAACAAACTAAGTCAAAATACAGCGTATAAACGCTTTAAAGAAAAAATTAGAAAGTGTGATCCAATACTATCAAATAATTTAACTCTGCATTCATTTCGTCATACCTTTTGTACAAAAGAAATGACAAAAGGGATACCTATTGAATTTATAGCTAAAATGGTTGGACATAGTAGTCCAAGGGTTACATTTGAAACATATATACATTTGTGTGGATTAAGTGAACAAGAAATAGTAGATAGGTATTCAACTTATATTAAAACAGGAGAGCGGAAATATGGATATAAACAATAGAATAGATCATATATCAAGAGAAACATATTTTGATGTGATGGAATGTGCTGAAATGAAACAAAGAACTAGAGAATGCTATATAAGAATTTATAATAGAGTAAAAAAAGAATGGCCACATCCTGTTGATTGGTACACAAGTTCAGAGAAAAGAGTCAGATTCGAGACAAGAGTATCTGATTCATATTGGATAGTTTGGAGTTTAGTCAAACAACAAAGACTACCTATCGATTTCGTTAAACAAACTACTGTATTTAATAACATAAAAATATTAAAGAATACCTTGAGTGACTATGAGGTATTCAGAAAAGCTGTTTTGAAACTTGATAAGGAATACAAAGGAGTACAGATAAAAAGGTTACATGCTATTATTCTAAGGACTTGTATCTTTTTAGGTATTAATAATCTTAAAAAGATTTCTTTGGAAGACGTTAAGAGAATTAAAGATGAATTGGTGTTGCCTAATCCCAACACGGATCCATTTACTATTCTTAACATACTTTATTATATGGGATATAGAGATACTCCACCAGGAAGTGTTCTTCATGAAGGGATAAAAGCAAATATGACAGTAATATCTTCATCATGGTCTAAGGGAATGACGCTGGTTATAGAACAGTTTTTAGATAATTTGAAAAATAATATGATATCAACTAGAAAAGGTGAAACGGAAAAAATAGATAATTTAAATATGTTTGCTCAATGGTATACACAATATAAGTCAATAGACTGTATTCATGATTTGATTGATTTAAAAAGAGAAGACTGGCTTGAGTATATAGCTTATATATATAGTATAGAAAATATTAGTAACAAAACTAAGTATGCAAAGCTACTTGCATTTGTACAACTAAATGAATGGATGTATGTTAAACAACCTAGATTTATGGGGGAACAATTACTAGTTAATAGAGATGATTATAAATTTATTAGAAAACATAAAAAGAATAATAATTGGGCCTTTGAAAAGAGAGAACATGGAGAACTGATACTTAAATATTTATTGAATAATTTTAAGCCTAAGAGGATTGAAGATGAATTTAAAGCAGCAGCGATAATTATAGCAGGAAACTCAGGGATGAGAAGGAGTGAAATAGAAAATATACCCTATGAAGGTTGCAAGTATAGTAAAGATGAAGGTGTATATAAAATAATATTAGATTATGAAGATAAAGTTGGACAAGTGAACAGACCTTGTTACACAACTAAAGATGGATACGAAGCTATAAAAAGACTAGAAGACTTAAGATCGAAAAAAGGTAATTTACTACGTAAATATAATAATAAAGTTAAAAAAAGGTATATTCATCTTTTTGAATATAGAGGGAAGAATCCTATAAATCATACAGCGTTAGACAGTTTTATAAAAAGAATAAAAAAAGAGATAGGATTATTTGATGAAGAAGGAAATGTTGTAAAAGGTGGAATTCATGCTTTCCGTCATTTTTACGCAATGACAGTATTTAAGCATAGTGGATATAATATCGGTGTTGTAAGATATCTACTAGGTCATAGAAAGTATGATATGAGCTATCAATACCTTGAGGAAGATATGGTTAATATTATTTCCAAAATAAGAAATGAAAATTCAGGTATATTTAATTATGCTGGTAAGGGCTTAGATACAATTGTAGAAATTATTTCTGGCAATGATAAAAGCAAAAGCTATATGGCTTTGAAGAAAATTTTAGAACGGTCTAAAAATTTATCTGATGTATTAGAAAGTAGTGTAGTAAAGAAAATCGCATTAGGATATTGTTTGAATCCTTGTGGCAATGAGAGTAAATGCATAAATTGCATGAATTTTCTAATTACAAAAAATGAAAAAGATAAAATATTTAAAGTTGCATTAGACCTATTTTCATTTTTATGTTATAAAGTATCTCTTTTTAAAACAAAGGACTTAGCTCTAAAGAATATAGCTATTCAGAAAGACATTTCTGATTTGTATATTTTGATAGAAGAAATGAATAATTTGAATATAAATGTAAATGAGTTTTATAATAAATTGAAAGGAATAGACAGTATATGACAATACACAAAATAGTAAAAAAATCTTCAGAAAAAGATGTTGTGCAGCCTATTTATGGTCTTAAGTATAAACATTTTTCTACAGAAGAAATAAGACATATTGTAATTCATAGTGGAGTAAAGGCAGTGGAAAAGAAAATATATGATGCAAATATTTTTATTAATAAATACACTGATTTAATGAGTTTAGAGTCTCAGCTTTCAGCAAATAAATTAGAAGGCAAATTGATTTGGTATATCATTAACTTGGTATTATATGGTCGTATTAACCTAGAAATTAAAGCATTAAAGAGAATTAGGTTAAATAAAAAAGATTTTATTAAAACAACTTCACCTATCGTAAATATGAAATTCATAAATAAATTTAAAGAAACAGCTTTACAACTTGACTACTCAATTGATACGATAAATGCTATTTTAATAACCAATCTAGTTAAAATTGCAATGTATTATCAAACCCCCGTTGATGAGATTTCTTATAAATTGAGACCTTTAATGAATGAATTGAAAGATAATACCAAACTTTTAACAGTTATATCATGTAGTGCTATTGCAAATATACTTTAACCCGTTGTGCTAGTTAAAATTTACAAATAGAAAAACCCCAGAACATTATGTTAACCTATCATTAATAACGACAAAGAAATTAAGATAGGAG